>JANMLE010000722.1:0-1502 GCA_031372385.1 Planctomycetota bacterium
CGCCCGGCCGATCTTCGAGGCGAGCAGCCACAGTTCGTTCGAATGGCTGATCATGCTCACGCTGGCCCTCGCTCCGGTCACGGTGATTGAACTCGCGAAGCTGGGCCGCCAACTCTGGAGACGAAGCAACTCCTCCGAGAATTCTGGAGTTTCGCCATGAACGCCACCCTTTTCCCCCATCAGGTCGGAGCAGTGGTATCTATACAACTTTAAGCCGCAGGCGATTCATGGCCAGATGCGGATGCAACGGGCGATTACGAGCATTTCCGCAGGCATCCCATTCGCTGCCTCCTTAAATTCGCTGTCGATTTCTCATTCCAGACGAAGATTCGACAGCGAATTTAAGGAGGCAGCGAATGTCAGAAGCGGAGACACACTCCAAGGGACAAGCATCGAACAGGGACACGATTGTCGAGTTGTGTCGACCCCAGCCACGCGACCGTCGTCCAAGTGAAAACCGACAGGCAAGAGTACACGTCCTACGATCTTCAACAGGCTTGTTTGGGACGGTTGCAGGGAACGAAAGTCGCGTTCTTGTCTGGCGGCGCGAGTCTGATCGTGGTCCGGCTTGCTACGGCACCATCCCGCTTTTACCATGTCGCGGCGAACTTGACCCCGGTCGACGGGGAGATCTCGCGGCGAGCCGGAAAGTTCGTCGTTTCAGTCGGTTTGCTCCAAACGCCTCTTCGAATTGCCGCGTACGGACGGTCATTCCGGACGGTCCGGCGGTGCTTGGGTTCGGCCGCGACCGATTCGTTCGTTTCTGTTGTTGGTCTGCCTTGTCCTGAATTTTTGGCCTGAAAATCAGTTCGAGTTCTTGAAATTGAGCGGGAGCCTGCATGAGCCAGTCTGGTCCGTCGTCTGAAACAGTGATCGAGATTCGCAATCTCAGCAAAGTCTATCGGGACTTCTGGGGGCGCCCGAAGGTCAAGGCGCTCAATGCACTCAGCCTGGATGTGCGCAAAGGCGAAGTGTTCGGACTGCTCGGACCCAACGGTTCCGGCAAAACGACAACGTTGAAATTGTTATTGGGTCTGCTGTTTCCAACCGAGGGTGAGGTCACGATTCTCGGGAAATCCGCCGCCGACGTCGGGAAGAACGAGCGGATCGGGTATCTCCCCGAAGAGTCGTATCTGTACCGGTTCCTGAACGCGTACGAAACACTCGACTTTTACGGCCGCCTGTTCGACATGCCGGCCGCCGTTCGGAAGGAGCGGTCCGAGAAACTGCTCGATCTGGTCAAGCTCGCTCCACAGGCGCGGCACCGTCAATTGAAGGAGTATTCGAAGGGGATGACCCGCCGCATCGGCGTGGCCCAGGCGTTGATCAATGATCCCGACCTGGTGATGCTCGACGAACCGACCAGCGGACTGGACCCGCTCGGCAGTCGTGACATGAAGGATCTGATCCTGGACCTGAAGAAGCAGGGCAAGACGGTCCTGATGTGCAGCCACCTGCTGGCCGACGTGCAAGACGTTTGCGACCGAATCGCGATCCTGTAC
>JANMLE010000759.1:0-8165 GCA_031372385.1 Planctomycetota bacterium
GTGCGGCGCGGTCAGCGCCAGCAACCACGAAGACAGCGGCGGCTGGTACGCATAGCCATTTCCCAAACCGCTTCGGCCGGGTTCCAGCCACTCCCCGATGTCGACGGCGGAAGCGACGTCGAGTGCGCGAAGTCCCCAGCCAGCGGCCGTGTCGTCCAGTTCCGCTCCGAGGACCGCGGCCAGACAGGGAATCACCGCCGTCAACACGACGAGAGGGCCAAACACGCTCGCGCCCCTCAACGAGGGAAACAGGCGCGTCCGGGGATCGGACGCCAGTCGCAGCAGTTGCGAGTCATCGAGTGGCTGTGCCATCAGTCTGCTTCAACGGTCTTTCGAAAGAGAGCCACGGAGACTTGTGTCGCGTCTGTGGTAGGGTCGCTTGAAGTCCACGAGACGGGCTCCCGCAAACGTGAGCCGTCCGTCACGAGGGTCGGTTGGCGTCGCGCTCCCCGCGCTTCCAACGGATGATGTCATCCAGGATTTCGCCGAGCGTCATCGACGGTTTGAAGCCAATGGTGGCCGCCAATCGCGAGACGTCGGGGACACGCCGGCGGACATCCTCGAAGTCGTCGCCATAGGCATCCCGGTAGGCCAGATACTGAACCGCGATTCGCGGATCAATGCGTTGAATGATCTCGTTCGCCAGGTCACGAATCGAGACCGGCTCGTCGCTGCCGATGTTGTACACCGACCCCTGCGCCGCGGGTGTGTCGACAAGGCGGATGATCGCGCTGACCACTTCCTTCACATGCGCGAAACAGCGGACCTGTTCGCCGTCGTCATAGACGACCACCGGGCCGCCCTTCAATGCCTGGTCGACGAATCGCGGGATCACCATGCCGTAGTGACCCACCTGGCGCGGACCGACCACGTTGAAGAACCGGCCGATCACGACCGGCAGACCAAACTTCCGGTGGTACGCCAATGCCAGGAACTCATCGATCGCCTTGGAGCAACCGTAGGCCCAGCGGGGACGCGACGTCGGACCAAAGTGCAGGTCGTCCTCTTCGGTAAATCGTTCCTTCGGATTCTTCCCGTACACTTCGCTGGTGGATGCGAGAAACACCCGTTGCTTGGCCGCGGCCGCCGATCGCAGCAGGATCTCGGTCGGATAGATGTTGGTCTCGATCGTTCGGACGGGATCGTCCGCCACCAGCTTGACCCCCACGGCGGCGGCGAGGTGATAGATCACGTCCACACCGACAGTCGTTTCCGACAGCAGGATGGGATCGGTGATCGACCCGTTGCGAATCGAGAGACGCGGATGTCCCGCCACATGACTGAGGTTCTCCGACCGGCCGGTGGACAGGTTGTCCAGCACGATCACATCATGCCCCAGTTCCAGCAACCGCTCCGTCAGGTGACTTCCGATGAAGCCCGCCCCGCCCGTCACCAAGCACCGCGCCATTCCTCGTTCCTTTGCCTGTGAAACCCGCCCAACCCAAGGTCGAGACGATACCGGATGCCACTCGGGTTGAACACGCAGCGCGATTTCAATGCTGTTGAATGACGTCCGGGAACTGACCGGTGGCTGGCTCGGACCATGCCGGTGCGAGTCTGGCCGCTTGTTGAAAAAAGGCGCTCCGCCATTCCTGTTGAACAACACCCGTGAGCGGCAAGGCGCTAGCCGCCGGTCTGCGGGAAATCACCGGCGGCTAGCGCCTTGCCGCTCACGTCGCACAACTTTCAACAGACGGCTACGATTCGCGCGCCTGCTTCATCAGCTCGACGTACTGACTGGCGAGCGAACTGATCCGCGCAAAGTCGCCGCGTTCGATGGCGTCCTTCTCGACAAGCTGGCCGCCCAGTCCCACGGCGCAGGCACCGGCTTTGACGAACTCTTTCAGGGTCTGCAAGTTCACGCCGCCAGTGGGCATGATCCGAACCTGTGGCAACGGGCCCTTCAACGCTTTGAGGTACGCGGGACCGCCGATGTCCGCCGGGAACAGTTTGACAATGTCCGCTCCCGCTTCCCACGCCGTCAGAACTTCGGTCGGTGTGTAGGCTCCCGGCATGATCCCCTTGTCGTAACGGAGCGCCAGTTTGATGACGTCGAGGTTTACGGTCGGCGACACCAGGAATTCGGCTCCGGCCAGGATCGCCGTGCGGGCGGTTTCCGAGTCCAGCACAGTCCCCGCTCCGACCAGCACGTGTTTTCCCAGCTCTTTCTTCACCGCCGAAATCACCTCGACCACGCCCGGTGTGGTGAACGTGACTTCGATGATGTCGACCCCGCCCTCGTAAAGCGCACGGGCCACGCTGACCAACTGGGAACTCGACGAAGCCCGGATGATCGCGACCAGTCCGCGATCCAACACGCGCTGCAGGTTTTCGTGACGGCTCATGGGGGATTGCTCGTGGAGAATATGCGGGGAGTTGCTTGTGTCAGCGTGCGCCACGTTGGATTGGTGTTAGCAGCCTGTTGCGCCGTGGCATCGGCTTCCAGCCTGTGATTCTTCGAGGAAAACGACAGGCTGGAAGCCTATCCCACGTTTTCCAACAGGCGGTCAGGTGCGGGCGGAGAACTTCTCGGCGTACTCGAGCACCCATTGATCGATCACGTCCCGGAATGAACCGAGGTCGATCTGCGTGAGCATCTGGAAGTGCGAGCGGCTGAGAACCTCTTTGTTGCGGATCGCCCCGCGGGCGACCAGTTCCACGATGTGACCGGGCGAGTAGGGCCGGATGACCATTTCGAGCCGGCTGTACAGGCGTGTCAGTCCTTTGGCGGCACCGGTGCCGGACGCGATGTCATCGCGCATGATCTTCGCCCCCCAGCCGTCCGTGCCAACCACCGATTCAAAGTCGAAGCCGGGGAAGAACTCGGGCAGCTTCCGCAGGCAGGCTTCGATGTGCTCCGACAATTCCAAGCGGGCCTTGGAGTGCAGGTTCTTGAATTCGTCCTCGGTCATCGCGCGTTCGGCGCGTTCGCGGTCGTTGGCCGAGCGCTGCCGTTGTCCGCGCTCGATGGCCCGTTCCAGTCGCTGATCAAAATTCATTCGCAGCCGTCCGTTCACACCCTGGCCGATACGTTGTCCGCCAGAAGAATTGATTCCTGATGACATGATCTTGCCCGAACAATTGCCATCGCGGATGAGTCCGCGGAAAACCCGTTAATGAGTCGGGCTGTTCGGCGGGCCGATTCTAGGCCCCCGGCTGACGTCCGGCAATCACCACGCCGGACACGTCGTCCTGTAATGTCTACAAGAGGCAACGGCAAACGCTGCAAAATTGCGATCATCCACAGCGGCTGTGGTCCGGATGCTCCGGCAATTGGTGCTGTTGCCACGCCAATAACGCCCGTGAGAACGGCGGATTCGGGATTGCAGCGGACTCGCCGGGAAACGGCACGGTTGCTGCTTACTGTCCAACTCGTACGAAGGATGTCCACGTCCTTCGTCACTCGCAAGGGTTGAATGGTTGGCGCGAACGGCGGTCGTGGACATCCGTCGTTCGATTGAAAGCGAGGCCCGGGTCGCGTGACGCGAGTCGCATGACGCGGACGATGCTTTCGAGATCGGGTCGACGAGGATCGGCCGGCATTCCGCAAGACCTGCTTGCCCAGTCCACACCCGCAGCAAATAATGGCCGCCCTGCCGATGTTGAATCGATTGGCAACATCAACACGACCGGTGATCGTAAGGGCGACACATGTTGGCTGTGGACATGAATTGGAATCTGTTCAACCGATATCAGGATGTGATGTCACTGCAAACCCTGGTGGGTCTGGTGATCGCGATCTCTGTCGGCGGTTGGCTGGTCTTCCGCATGCGGGCACGGTTTCGCGAAGATTCCGGTCGTGCCGATGACAAACTCGAAATGCTCACACAGTTTCGGGAATTGCATCAGCAGGGTGAGTTGACTGAGGACGAGTACCGATTGATTAAGAGCCGTCTGGCACGCGAAGCCACCGCCCGGTTGGTGACAACGTCGGCGACAACGCCAGCGACAACATCGGCGGGGAGACCCAAATCGGCAGGAGGTGCCGTTGAGGGTGTTCGACAGGAAGGTGGCACCGAAAACGCCGGGGAAGCCGGGCGAGACGACACCGAACTTCAACAATCAAGATCCCCCGACGAACCGCCGAACGAGAATTCAACAACGGGAAATGAATCAGTCTGAATGGAATGTCAGGGAAGAGCCCGGACTCGGAACGGTAGGAAATGTTTGCAGGGCCAGGGACGCGCCGCTTGCTTTCATCAATGAGTTATTCACCGACGAACCCCAATCGGAAGCGTTGAAGGAAAGCCCATGGCCTCGGGACGAGATTTCATGTCATCCACGGGAAAACGTGGAGCGACCGGCAAGAAAAATGCCAACTGTTCATTCTGCCGCAAAAGTTACCGTGAGGTCGGTCCCCTCGTGGAGGGACCGGACGAGGTCTACATTTGCGGTGAATGCATCGAACTGTGCCAGAACATTCTGGACCAGGAACGCAAGCGGAGGGGGACTTCGACAAAGCTCTTCAGCCGCGTCCCCACACCCCGCGAGATCACCGAACATCTGAACCAGTACGTGATCGGCCAGGATCGCACGAAGAAGATCCTGTCGGTCGCCGTCCACAACCACTACAAGCGGTTGATGGCCTCGACGGAAGTCGACAACGACGTCGAGATCGAGAAGTCCAACATCCTGCTGATTGGACCGACCGGCTCGGGCAAGACGCTGATGGCCCGCACGCTCGCTCGTCTGTTGCAGGTGCCCTTCGCCATCGGCGACGCCACCACGCTGACCGAAGCGGGCTACGTCGGCGAGGACGTTGAAAACCTGCTGCTGAAACTGCTCCATGCCGCCGACTTCGACATCGAAGTGGCCCAGCGTGGAATCGTCTTCATCGATGAAATCGACAAGATCGGCAAGACGTCGCAAAACGTCTCGATCACTCGCGATGTCTCGGGTGAAGGTGTGCAGCAGGCGTTGTTGAAGATGCTCGAAGGGACGGTCGCCAATGTTCCCCCGCAGGGTGGACGGAAGCATCCCGAGCAGCAATACATCCAGATCGACACGACCAACATCCTGTTCATCTGCGGTGGAACGTTCGTCGGCCTGGAAGACATCATCGCCAAGCGGATGGGCAAGCGGACGATCGGCTTCGGCGCCTCGGCTGCCGAGGACCACCACACAGCGCGCAGCGGCAAGCTGCTGTCACAGGCCAGCACTGACGACATCATCGAGTACGGGATGATTCCGGAACTCGTCGGCCGCCTGCCGGTGATCAGCGCACTGTCTCCCCTGGAAGAGGAGGATCTGGTCCGCATCCTGATCGAACCGAAGAACTCGCTGGTCAAGCAGTACCAGAAGTTCTTCCAGATGGAGAACGCGGAACTGGAGTTCACCCCCGAATCGCTGCGGGAGATCGCCCGCATCGCCAAGTCCAAAGAGACGGGGGCGCGCGGTCTGCGATCGGTGGTCGAGGAATCGATGTTCGAAGTCATGTACGAACTGCCCGACCAGACCGCCGGCAAGAAGTATCTGCTGACTCCCGAAGTTGTGCGGGGCGAGACGGGACTTCGACCGCTGGACGATTCCGCCGCCGCCTGAACCGCACGGTCGCCAACCTGCTTCCGCGAACAACCCACTCCGTGAATGCTCAACCGCCCGATTCGTCACCGAGTCGGGCGGTTTTGTTTTCAGACTCTCCGCCATTCCGGTTGAAAGTTGGGTGCCGTGAGCGGCAAGGCGCTAGCCGCCGGTGATTTCCAGCAGACCGGCGGCTAGCTTGCCGCTCACGGGTCTTGTTCACCAGAGTTGGCGGAGAGCCCGTTTTCAGCGGGGCTTGGCGATGCTGTTTTCCCGGTCGATGGGCGGAAATCTTCGTCGCGATCCGGGCTTTCGTTTGTGAAGTGGAATTGGACTGGTGTATGATCCCCGCCCTGCGAACAAACCCACCTCCTCAATCTTCCCGCCCTCAAAGAGGCTGCCATGCAGGCTCGTCTCAAGGTTCTCCACGACAAGGCCAACGTCAAGCAGGTCAAGCTCCTGCCGGTGACTCTCATTGGTCGCAGCACCGACTGCAATCTGAAGATCGCTTCCAGCCAGGTCAGCCGCAATCACTGCCGCATCACTCTAGGTGACGACGCCGTCTTTGTCGAGGATTTGGGGAGCGCCAACGGAACGCTGGTCGACGGACAGCTTCTGACCGCACATCAACCGACGGCGATTGCGCCCGGAGCCCATTTGATCGTCGGTCCGGCGGAATTCCAGATCGACTACGTGGCCTCCACCAGCGCCACGATGGTGTTGTCCCGGTCCGGCGCGCCGCCCGTCCCCGAGTTGCCGTCGACCGAAATGATCTTCCCGACGTCGCAGCTCCCGGTCCAATCGCTGCCTGCCGCCCCTCAGCCGAGCTCCGCGACCCCGCAAGCCGAATTCGTCGCCACGGTGGAGTCGCTGCAAACGGTTGTTTACGACTCGGTCCCTGTCCCTGCCGCGCCCGAGGCATCCGTACCGCCCGTGGCAGCATACGCAGCACTGCCGGTTCCAGACGCGGTCGCCGTCATGCCGGGCGTGACTGTGACTCAGCCGCAACAGGCGGACACCGAGATCCCAAGCCCGGCGGCTGATTTCGGCTTCACTCCAGCAGCCGACGAAGCGGTCGAGGATTCTGCCGAAGAGACTCAGTTCCTGTTCCAGGAAACAGTGCCGGACACGGTTTCGCCCGGCGGCGGCACTTCTGCCGCCCGGCCCGAACAAGCCCACGCGAAGGGGGGATTGAAGTCGCTGTTTTCCCTGTTCGGCCGCAATGACAAGCCAACTGTCGCAGCGACCCACAAGGCCTCGGCGGCGCAGTCGGCCACGGCGGCTCCCGGTGTGTTTCTGCCAACGATGGAAGCCCAAGCGGAGGAACCGGGCGACGTTCAACCGGAATCCCCCAGCGCGGCCGACACTTCGGCTGTGACAGCAGACCAGGCACCGCCCACGTCCACCGATGAGGACGACGGCTTTCAACAGTTCCTTGCCAATTTCTGATCGCGGCCCGAAGGTTGGCGGAATCCGGTCCGGAACCTCACCTGTCCACCAAGTCCCGCCGGCATTCCGCCATCGTCTTCCCACCGGTCACTTTCGTTTCGTCTGAAGTGTTTCCACCAAGGCTGAGAGTCTTCAGCCTGCCTTATCGAGGAGTCTCCGTTGATGTCCCCTGTCGAACAAGAATTGCTGACGCTGAGCCAAAAACTGTTGACGGCCATCGATACCGGCGACTGGAAGACCTACGAATCGCTGTGTGATGCAACCATCACCTGCTTCGAACCCGAAGCGCTGGGGCAGGTCGTCGAAGGTCTGCCGTTCCACAAGTTCTACTTCGACCTGCCGTCATCCCCGACCAAGCCCGCCCGGCAATCGACGATCGCGTCGCCGCACATCCGCGTGATGGGAACCGCTGCCGTTGTCTCCTACGTGCGCGTCGTCCAGAAGCTCGACGGCAACGGCGCTCCCGTCTCTGTCGCGGCGACGGAAACGCGCGTCTGGGAAAAGCAGGACGCCGGCTGGAAACACGTCCACTTCCACCGCAGCCCGTGCTGATCGCGACGATCGGGGATTCAGAGGCTATCCGAGAAGGGGTCGGGAGTCTTTTTCATTCCGCACGACGTCGTACAAAGACGCTCAAATCGAGACTGTGCGGCATGAAAAAGACTCCCGCCCCCTGGCCACGGCGGCTTTTCGGACAGCCTCTCAGTTGCCGCGCAAGGCAACACTGCGATAACGGAAAGGGATCGATTTGACGGAAGACGCTCTCCCGAATCGCGATGCGGCCGTCGATGGTCTGCTGTTGACTCGCGATCTGATGTTCACCAGCAAGGTGACTGGCACGGCGGCGGCGTTGGGATTGCGGATTCTGACCGTCGGGTCGATCGATGCGTTGCAATCGCAAGCCGAGACCACCCGGCCGCGCGCCGTGTTTGTCGATCTGGCCTGCGCGGAGTTCGAACCGCGCGCGGTGATGGAGCGACTCAACCTTCAACCACGGCCGGTGGTGATTGCGTTTGGTTCGCATGTGGACGTGGAACGGCTGGAACTGGCCCGTGCCGCCGGCTGTGATGACGTTCTGCCGCGCAGCAAGTTCTCGGCAACTTTGCCCGATCTGCTGCGTCAGTTGTTCAGCATCAACTGACGCGGAATTGTTCGCCGACCGCGTCACGTCAACGGCACGAGGCCGACCGTGGGTG
>JANMLE010000770.1:0-2576 GCA_031372385.1 Planctomycetota bacterium
CCCGACCCCTGTTTGCGGAGTTGTCTTATGAAAACTTTCTAATCTTCCAACCACGGTCACTCTTTGATCGGCAGGGGCAGGACGGTGATTGAAAACGACGCCGACACATCCGGCCATAACGGGATGGCGCCGTGAACCTCCAGCGTCCAGTCGATCTCGTTGTTGGGGGCGTCGAACGAGTGCATGGTGTCGGCGGGGATGGTGACGTTGGCCGACCCTTGCTCCATGTCGAACATCTCGGTTGTCTCGACGATCGTGATCTCGGCGAAGGTGGCCTTGTCGGTGGAGGTCGACGTCCCGCGCCGATACGTCGCCCTCTCGGTCCCCTTCAGCGTGATCTTGAATTTGCGAATCGAATTCACGCGACCGCTGAAACTCCAGTTCACCTGCAGCTCTTCCCCCAGGGGGATCGCGGCGGAGCTCACGACCAGCGTCGGCCGGGGATTGAACATTGCCAGCAGGGTGTGCAGCACAAAGCCGATCATCCCCAGCCCGACCAGGACGAAGGGGACCAAGAACAGTGTGGGAAACAAGTCGAGCGCCGCGAAGCCGCGACGCTGGAAAGCGGCGACCTGTTGCCAGAGGAACACCGAGAGAATGCCGTTCCAGAACACCGCCACGAAGATCGCGCCTAGCAGCATTTGAATCGGCGTTACGTCCGGCTGCAGCGTGATGGGACCGGTCTCTTCGGACGATGCCTCCTCCTCTGAAACGTCGAATTCCCCCGCCCTTAATTTCCGCAGATCCGGCAGCGGCGGCGGTCGCCAGCTTGACAGCGTTCCCAGCTTGCTTGAACTGGAGACTTTGAAGAACCCCGTCGCCACCAGCAGGGCCGCGAATCCGACCAGTGCGAACGGAATCGGGAACAAGCCCCACCACATGTCCGGCACCCAGCCCCGCTCGATCACCGCGTCGGTCGGGTCGTCCGGGTTGACGAAACAGGTCGTCTGTTTTCCCGCTGGATGGTCGGCGAGCACCCGCCGCTTCCAGCCCCCCGCCGTGTTCGACGACATTTGCAGGAAGCAGTACCGTGTCGACTGATGCTCCTTGTTGGCGATCGAATACAAGTACGCGATGGCGAGTTCACTCGAACCGTCATTGTGTTTGAGTTCACTCGACACGATCCGACACGGCGTTGGAACCCAATCCCGTGATCGACCCATTCCCCACAGCGGCTGGAACGTCAGGAAGTACGCCATCGCCAGCCCCGCCCCGAGGAACATGATGGCGAACGGCCACGCAACGCAGCCGGAACAACCCGACTCCTTGCTGGTGGAAAGTGCCGCGGAGTTGATCGAAGATTTGCGACTCACGGTGGTTCAACCTGCGTTGGGTTGGCAATGGCCCGAATTTGGGCTCGCATTGTGTGCAACCAAACACCATCGCACAACGGACAACTGTGTCCGACCAATCGGGCCTTCGTGAACGTGACTTTCGGACAGGGTTTCGGCTAGCCTGTCGCCGCCGCGTTTCCTTTCTGGAGCACCACGCCAGCGAATGGAGTCACTCATGTCGAAGATGATGTCAGGAATGTTGTTCGGATTGGGGATCGCCCTCGTTGCAAGCGGCACCACGTTCCGCAGCGCAACCGCCGACCCGACCGGGGCCAAGCGGGACGCGGCACTGCCAACGCGCGTCGCACTGGTCGACATGGCCAAGGTCTTCAAGGCTTCGCGGTTGTTCGAAGCGAAGCGTCATGAGTTGAAGCGTGAGATCTCAGAATCTGAGGAATCCGCCAAAGCGATGCTGACAGCCCTTCAACAGATGAACAAGAAGCATGACACACTCGACAAAGGCACCGAAGAGCGTGCCGACCTCGAGCAGCAATTGAAGATCAAGTTGGCGGAATTCGAGACTTATCGAAAAGACGGATCGGCTAGGTTCCTCAAAAAGGAATCGGAGATTTACCTCGAAGTGTATGACGTCGTCTCAATGGAGGTCGCCAATCACGCTCGTGCGCACGGCATCGACTTGGTGATTCGGTTCAACACAGAACCCATCAAGGACGAGGATCCAAAGAAGCTCCTGCAGAACATGAACAGACAAATCATCTACGAAAACGGTCTGGACATCACCGACGACATCATCGCGGCCCTCAAATAGGACGGCTTCATGTCGAGGTGGCGTATCGACCGCTCACACGTGACCAACGTTTCCCCTGCCGCTGGACAACCTGGATGACATCCCCCGCTGAATTTCCGATCGACTGGTGCCGCGGACAGTTTCCCGCCCTGAAGCGCACCGTCGCCGACCGGCCTGTTGCCTTCTTCGATGGACCGGGAGGTAGCCAGGTTCCCCAGCGGGTGATTGATGCGGTCAGCCACTATCTCGGCCACACCAACGCCAATCGCGGCGGACGCTATACGACCGCGCGCGAGAGTGACGAGTTGATCGACGCGGCCCATGCGACGATGGCCGCGTTCGTCGGCTCCACCCAGCCCGAGTCGATCGTCTTCGGTGCGAACATGACCACGCTGACGTTCGCGCTGAGCCGCGCGATCAGCCGGACGTGGCACGCTGGTGATGAAATCGTTGTCACGCGACTTGATCACGACGGCAACGTCACCCCGTGGGTT
>JANMLE010000803.1:0-3733 GCA_031372385.1 Planctomycetota bacterium
GCGCGAGATTCTGGCTCAACTGGTCCGGTGCGCCCTGTGGGACGGAAACTATCGCGCGGCCACGCCGTTGTTCCTGTCGATCGTCGAGTCCGATCCCGAGACCCTGCATTACGGCCTGGCACCGCTCGCCTGGTCCGACGATCCCGTCGACGCCAATGTGAAACTCGACGCGCGCAGTTGGCTCGCCGACAAGTCGATCGAGTCGCAGTTGATCGGTGCCAGTCATCTGTTGTTCGACCGCGAACTGAACGACCAGGCGGAAGCCGCGCTGCGTCGACTGGCCCGCGAATCGAACATCAAGCTGCAGCGGCTGGCTCAGATGCAGCTCTGGAGAATCCGGTCGCTCGGCGGAACCGCGAGCGGAGCCGCCACGCCGGGCGAGTTGGTGCGTTGGGAAACGGCCATCGACGAGCTGCCCGAAGAACTGCGGGTCGGGGGCTACTTCGTGTTGGGCCAGACATTCCGGCGTCAGCATCAACCGGAGCGCGCGGCGGCGGCGCTGTTGTGGTTGCCGCTCGTCTACGATGCCGACCGCTACTTGGCCGCCCGCGCCTGCTTCGATGCCGCCGAGATGGTCGAATCGTTCGGCGACAAGGCCCAGGCGACGAACCTGTACAGTGAAGTGGTCTTCCGCTTCGGCGACACGCCGCCGGGCCGGAAGGCGGAAGTCAAATGGAAGAAACTGCGGGACGACGCCGCGGAGCAGAACCCGGATCGCAAGGAGACGGCGCCCTGAATCGTTTCGTTTGAACTTGGAACTTGCTTCGTTTCCTCGAAGCGGTCCCGGCATGCGGCACGACGAAGGAATGACCTTCCGTAGCCACGCTCGCCAGAGCGTGGGTTTCCAAGTGTCAGACCCACGCTCTGGCGAGCGTGGCTACACGTGGCGTACGATTTCATCGTGCGCGAAACCCGCAGAAAAAGGGCACGTTGGAAACGTGCCCCACGTTTTCCGACAGGTTGATAAGGAGATCGCCGGCTTATGAATCGAGACAAATCACGGATGTGGCTGTTGATCGCGGCGTTTGTGGCCGTGGTCTTGTGGACGATGCCGATGGGCGCTCGCGCGGCGGCTGGAGATCCCCCGGCCGCGGCGGCGGAACGTCCGCCCGCCCCCACGGTCGACATCAGACAGATGTTCAAGGATGGCGGGGCCATCGGGTACGTGATCGTCGCGCTCAGCTTGGTCATGCTGGCGCTGGTCTTCGAACACGTGCTCACGATCCGCCGCGGAACACTCATTCCGCGGGGCATGTCCGAGGACATCCAGCGGCTCATTCAAGCCGGTCAGTTCAAGGTTGCCGAAGAGCGCTGCCAAGCCAGTTCCAGCCTGCTGGGCTACCTGCTGGGGGCGGGTCTGTCCGAGATCGAACTGGGCTACTCGGCAGTCGAAAAGGCGATGGAAGACGCGGCGGCCGAACAGTCCGCCCGACTGATGCGCAAGATCGAGTACCTGTCGATCATCAGTGTCGTCGCTCCAATGCTCGGGCTGATGGGCACCGTCTGGGGCATGATCCTGGCGTTCATGGAATTCGAGCGCAAGGCCAACCCGCAGGTCAGCGAACTGGCACCCGGCATCTACAAGGCGCTCGTCACCACCTTGTTCGGACTGATCGTGGCGATCCCCGCGATCTCGGCGTTCGGGTTCTTCCGCAACCGCATCGACGAACTGATCGCCCAAACGGCCCTGACCGCCGAGCATGTCTTCGCCGATTACAAGCGGTCGATCCTGCTGCGCAAACGAGAAGAGCGTCGAGCCCACACAGCCGAAGGAACTCCGACCGTCCGCAAAGAACCAAGAAGCCCCTGATCGAATCGAAAAGGCGAGGCTCCCGCCGAGTCTCCAGTCTCCAGAATTCTGAATTCTCCCTTCTCACTTCTCTCTTCTCTCTTCTCTCTCTTCCGCCCCCCGAGTCCCCCATGCGTCTTCCCTCCCAAAACGTCCAGCGCGGCCTGCAAGTCAACATGACACCGCTCATCGACGTGGTGTTCCTGCTGATCATCTTCTTCCTCGTCGCCAGCCACTTCATCCGGAACGAGCAGTTGGAGCAGGTGGAATTGCCGCTGGCGACGCAGGGCAAGAACGAGGACGAAGCGGCCAGCCGGATCGTGGTCACGGTGGCGACAGACAAGCGCCTGATCCTGGGGGGACACGAAGCGACCGTCGATGAGATTGAGCGAAAGCTGCAGTTTGTCGCCGAGCAGCATGGGGCGGGCGCAACGGAACTGCGCATCCGCGCCGACCGCGCCGTGCCGTATGCCATCGTCGAACCACTACTGCTCGCGGCGGCCCGCTCCGGCATCAGCAAGGTCCGGTTCGCCGTGCTCCCGAAATGAATGCGATGGCCACGCCGAGTTCTGTTTGGATGCGTGTCTGGCGAACTTGCCGCAGGGCAATCTTGACGGAAGGGCGTTCTCCCCGCTAAACCTCCCCCACTTCCCACCAGTGGGTGTGGGGCACGTAGGGTGCGTGGAGTCTTCGGAACGCACCGGTTGATGACCAACAGCACCGAAGATGGTGCGTTCCGAAGACTTCACGCACCCTACCGCCAAGCTCGAACGCAAAACATGCACAGCCCCTGCGGCGTGCCCACACCGCGACCATCACCACCGTCTCAGGTCCGAGCGACCGAGACATCCCATAGCATCGTCTGACTTACGGATTCACCGGTTCCAGCATCCGCCTGCGGGCACAGCACAGTAAGAGAGGCATCACGATGACAACCCACGGACTTCGGGAAAAGATCGCGGACAAGAGCGCCATCATCGGCGTCATCGGACTCGGTTATGTCGGTCTGCCGCTGATCCGCGCGTTCACGCGCGCCGGCTTCACGACGATGGGCTTCGACGTCGACCAGTCCAAGGTTGAGAAACTGAAGGCCGGCAAGAGCTACATCAAACACATCGACAGCGGTGCGATCGCCAAGCTGATCAACGAACGGCAGTTCGAGCCAACCGCCGACATGGGCCGGCTGAACGAGGCCGACTGCATCATTATCTGCGTCCCGACGCCGCTGAACGAAAGCCGCGATCCCGATCTGAGCTACATTGAGGGGACCGCCCACTCGATCGCCAAGACGCTGCGCCGCGGCCAACTGGTGGTGCTCGAAAGCACGACCCACCCCACGACCACGCGCGAGAATGTCCTGCCCGTCCTGAACGCGACGGGGCTCACGGCCGGATCGGACTACTTCCTGGCGTTCAGCCCCGAGCGGGAAGATCCCGGCAATCCGAACTTCGAAGCCTCGACGATCCCCAAGGTCGTCGGCGGCTACGATGCCACCAGCGGAGACCTGGCCTGCGCGATGTACGGCCACGCCGTCGTCAAGGTCGTGCGCGTGTCGACGATGGAGGTCGCCGAAGCCTGCAAGATCCTGGAAAACACCTACCGCGCGGTGAACATCGCGCTGGTCAACGAACTGAAGATGCTCTACGACAAGATGGGCATCGACGTCTGGGAGGTGATCGACGCCGCCAAGACCAAGCCGTTCGGATTCCAGGCGTTCTATCCCGGCCCCGGCCTGGGCGGACACTGCATTCCGATCGATCCGTTCTACCTGACATGGCTGGCCCGCAAGTGGGGCGAGCAAACGCGGTTCATCGAACTGGCGGGCGAGATCAATACGCACATGCCGCACTACGTGGTCAATCAACTCGCCGCGATCCTCAACGATGAGGGCAAGCCGATCAAGGGGAGCAAAGTCTGCATCCTGGGCGCCGCCTACAAGAAGGA
>JANMLE010000809.1:0-1431 GCA_031372385.1 Planctomycetota bacterium
GTCTCCCTCTTCCTGCTCTGACAAGATGGAAAGACAGAAAAAGAGAGGTAGAAAGATGAACACCGATGAAGTCATGGTGAACACTCGGAAGTAGAAGATGCACAGCCGCCAAGCATCACCTGCGATTGAGCGGGTGGAGCAGACGACGCCACCGCCTCGACCATCATCTCTGGCTCGGGTATCGTCCGGTTCGTGAATCGCACCAGCCAATCATGAGTCGCGCAGACCGGGAATCCGCATGAGTTCGCGAGTCTTGATTACCGGCAGCTCGGGATTCATCGGCACGCATTTGGTGCGGCGCTTTCGCGAAGTCGGTTGGATGGTATCCGGGATCGGTCGGCGATTGCTCGATGAACCCGGCTACCTCTCGCACGATCTCGTGCATCCGCTCCCCGCGTCGCTCGACGGACCGATTGATGTCGTGGTCCATGCGGCCGCGCGTTCCAATCCGTGGGGAACTCGGACGCAGTTCGAGAACGACAACGTCGTCGGCACGCAGAACGTGATCGACTTTTGCCTGCGCAACGACCGACCCCGGCTGATCTACGTTTCTTCATCGAGCGTCTACTACCGGCCGCAGCACCAACTCAACATCACCGAGGACACGCCGTTGCCGGACCGCCACGTCAACCAGTACGCCACCACCAAGCGCAAGGCCGAAGAGTTGGTGCGAGCGTATCCGGGACCGTGGGTCATCCTGCGTCCCCGCGCCGTCTTCGGACCGGGCGACACTGTGCTGCTCCCCCGGATCATTCACGCCGCGCAGCAGGGTCGATTGCCCGTGCTGTACGCGCCGGACGGTCCGGTCATCGGTGATCTGATCTATATCGACAACCTGGTCGACGCAGTCCTGACCGCCGCCACCGACGACCGCGTCTCGGGAGTCTTCAACCTCACGAACAACCAGCCGGTGCCGATTCTGGAGTTCCTGTTCACCGTCTTCGACCGGTTGGGGATCGACCGTCCGCGCCGCCGCGTCTCCGCCCGGACCGCGATGGTGATGGCCGGGCTGCTCGAAGCGTTTCACCGTGTGTTACTACCGCGCACGGAACCGGCGATCACCCGGTTCGGAGTCCACGTGTTTCGGTATTCCAAGACGTTTGATGTCTCCCGAGCGATCGAGCATCTCGGTCCGCCGCGCGTCGCTCTCGACGACGGTTTGCAACGGACCGTGGACTGGTTCCAGCACGAGTGGAAGGGAAGCGCGCCACGATGAACGCCTGTTTCCTGGCCGGCGTCGTTTCGGCGTCACTCTACTTGGCGCTACTCCTCATCAAGACGTTTCTCAGTCTGAGGTACGCCGCCCGCCATCCGGAGAACGACTTGGTTGAAGGCCGGGTCACGGTCCTGCAACCGATTCTGGGAGGCGATCCGTTTCTCGGTCAGGCCCTCGGGACAAACCTGCGGAATGCTTCGCCGGACGCGCTGTTC
>JANMLE010000817.1:0-2586 GCA_031372385.1 Planctomycetota bacterium
CAAGAACTCTTGGAGATCAACGATGTCATCTGACCCGATCGTGGCAGAGATCCGCCGCATCCGCGAACAAATCGCCGCCGAGTTCAACTACGATCTGCACGCGATGGTGAAGGACGCACAACAGCGCGACGCCGCCGGAGACCGGCTGGTCGTTCGCCGAGAACCCCGCCCAGCCCTGAAGCCCATCAGCGTTCCCGCCAAGACAGCCTGACCAGTTCGGGCAGTATCGCCGCATCTCAAGACCGACCGGGCTACTGTCAATGTTGTCGTGTGATCGTTCAGTCCACCCAGTTCTCGACCCGGAGGCCGGGGATTCGTTCAAAGTGTTTGCGGTTTCGCGTGACCAGAGTGGCCTGACGTGACAGGGCGATGCTGGCGATCAGCAGGTCGGCGCGGCCAATCTTTCTGAGCGAGGTCTTGTCGCGCAGGCGATCAAATGTGGCGGCGGCGGATTGATCGAAAGGAACGCAGGCCACTCGGCTCAGGTAGGCTTCGTTCTCTTCCAGCCAGTGTTGTGCGAGCAGCAATCGTTCTCCGTCGGCGGCTTTCAGGAGTGACGCAAACCGGCCTTGGAGGATCTCGATCCGCGTCACGAGGGTGATGGCCATCGGCTCGGTTTGCCGAGCCACCCGCTGCACCAAACGCTCATGACCGTGCATCAGCAGTGACAGAGTGTCGGTGTCCAGCAGGATCATTCGCGCGACTCCGAGACAGGGCGACCGCGTTGACGGTAAGCCTCCTCGACGATCTGGTCGAGAAACGGATCATCGGCGAACTTGCCCGCCAGTGAGAGCAGTGCGGTCGGCCCCCCGAGGCGTTCCGGCTGCTTCAACCATTCCTGCAACGCGTTCTTCAGGAACCGCCAATCGTCGGACGTCCGCCGTCCGGGCAGACCCTGTTCGGCCACCAAACGCAGCGTCTCATCGGTGGAGACCCGCAAGTAGTCGGCCGCCTCGGCGAGTGTCAGAACTTCGGCGGTCGCATGGCTGACAGACTGCGAAGCGGTCGGCTTTTTGCGGCGCACCGGCTTTGAGGGAGTCGCTGAAGTTGCCATGAGTCCACGTTCCTTTTCCGGCGGATTCCGGTCCCAACGATCGGGACATTGTGCCGGGGCCAGCATACGAAAAGGACTTCGATCCCGATAGAGTTTTCACGGCTTCAGTTTGGAGTGCGGCGGCTCGACGCCGCTTTGGCATTTTGGAATTGTGGTGCGTACCGGTGGTTGTCGCGGGGAAGGCCATCGGTGGAGTAGGAAAAACTCAAAGCGGAGTCGAGCCTCCGCACTCCAAATTTGAGGAGATGATCGCCATGTTGCGGAGTCGATTCACCCTGATCGGTTTGTTGGTCGCACCGGTGTTGGCGTCGCTGCTGGCGGCTCGGACTGTCTGCGCGCAGCATACGGGCAGGCCGAATGTGTTGTTGATTTGTGTGGATGATCTCAAGCCGCTGATCGGTTGTTATGGGGACCGGCTGGCGAAGACGCCGAACATGGATCGGCTGGCGGCTCGCGGGGTGATGTTTGAGCGGGCGTATTGCAATCAGGCCGTTTGTTCTCCGTCGCGCAATGCGCTGCTGGTCGGGCTCAGGTCGCAGACGCTGGGGATCTATGACCTCGGGACGAACTTTCGGAAGTCGGTGCCCGATGCCGTCACGTTGCCTCAATACTTCAGGCAGCACGGTTATCGGACCGAAGCGATGGGGAAGATCTTTCACGTCGGGCATGGCAATACCGAAGACCCGGCTTCGTGGAGCGTTCCGCATTTCCAGGCGAAGTCGATTGGTTACGCGCTGAAGGAGAACAACGCCGAACAGACGCGCGAGGGGGCCTTCTTCGAGAACAAGTCGCCCGCGAATCTTCCCCGAGGGGCCGCGTATGAATCCGCCGAGGTCGATGACTCGGTCTACGGAGATGGCAAGGTGGCGGATGAGGCCGTGCGGCGACTGCTCAAGGCGAAGGAGACGCCCGACCAGCCGTTCTTTCTCGCCGTGGGATTCCTCAAGCCGCACCTGCCGTTCTGTGCGCCGAAGAAGTATTGGGACTTGCACGACCGAGCCGCGTTCCCGCTCACCGAACGACGCGAGCCCCCCGCGAACGCGCCCGGCTATGCACCGCAATTCGGTGGTGAGCTGCGGAACTACAAGGACATTCCGGCCAACGGGGCACTTCCCGACGATCTGCAACGGACGCTGATTCACGGCTACTACGCGGCGACCAGTTACATGGACGCCCAGTTGGGACGAGTCCTGGCGGCACTCGATGAAACGGGACTCGCGCAGAACACCATCATCGTGCTGTGGGGAGATCACGGCTGGCATCTCGGCGACCACGGGATGTGGTGCAAACACACCAACTATGAGCAGGCGGCGCGCATTCCGTTGATCGTCGCCGTGCCGGGTGTCACGCGCGGCGGCGCGAAGACGCAATCGTTGGCCGAGTCGGTCGATCTCTATCCGACGCTCTGCGAACTCGCCGGACTTCCCGCTCCGCGCGGCTTGGATGGAAGCAGCCTTGCCGCCACCGTTCGAGACCCCGCCGCGCCGACGAAGGAATCAATCCTGCACGTTTATCCGCGCAACCAGCGGCTC
>JANMLE010000847.1:0-10445 GCA_031372385.1 Planctomycetota bacterium
GGGCGTGCCACACTCTCCGGCATTCCTTTTTGAACAACACCCGTGAGCGGCAAGGCGCTAGCCGCCGGTGATTTCCTGCAGACCGGCGGCTAACGCCTTGCCGCTCACGTCGCACAACTTTCAACACGAATGGCGGAGAGCCCGCAATTGGCAATTCAGTCGATGGACCGGACTGTGCCGGCATAACAGCGTGTGGTCTGGCCGCGATCCGCGACGAGCAGCGCTCCGTCGTCGGCGATCCCCTGGCACAGACCGAGGATGTCGCCACCCGCGGCGGATGTCACGCGGACTTGTCGCCCGTTCAACACGCACAACCGGGACCACAGGCGGCGCAGATCCCATTCGCCGTCACGCTGCGCGGCGATGTTGAGATCCCACCTTTGGAGAAATCGAATCAACACGTCTTCCAACTGGAACTGCTGGCCGGATTCGGCGTGCAACGACGTGGCGATCGCGCGCAGATCGTCGGGAGCGGTGGCAAACTGTGTGTTGACGTTCAGACCGATTCCCACCACCAAACGTCCCGGCGCGCGGTCCGGCTGTTCGATCAGAATCCCGCACGCCTTTCGACCGCCGAGCCAGACGTCGTTGGGCCACTTCAGGCCGACGGTCGCATGCGGAAGAAACGCTTCAATGGTTTCGGCCACGGAGAGGGCCGTCCCCAGGGAAAACCGCGGCCATTCGGCCTGCGCCAACCCGAGGGCGGGCATGTCGAACAGCACGGAAAACATCAGCGTGCCGTCGTCAGCCCACCACACATTCGCCCCGCGCCCCCGTCCGGCGGATTGCCCGGTCGCACCCACCAACAGGGGCGTTGTGACAGTGGAGTCCCCCGCCAACTCCAGCGCCCGGGTGTTCGTCGATGGCAGTTCGTCATGCCACTGCGCCTGACGAACGAACGTTTCCGCGACGAGTTGATCGATGTCAATCACG
Source organism: Planctomycetota bacterium (assembly GCA_031372385.1). Taxonomy (GTDB): domain Bacteria; phylum Planctomycetota; class Planctomycetia; order Planctomycetales; family Planctomycetaceae; genus Schlesneria. The sequence continues at coordinate 934 of JANMLE010000847.1, forward strand.
GCAGTCACTCAGAGTCTATCCGAGAAGGGGTCGGGAGTCTTTTTCATGCCGCACTTCCGGTATGTGAGCCATTTTCAGCGACCTCGTGCGGCATGAAAAAGACTCCCGACCCCTCGCGACGGCGGCCTTTCGAACAGTCACTCAGTCCTTCACCCGGTCGGCGAACTTGCTGCGAAACTTGGCGACCTTGGGTGAGACCACCATCTGGCAGTAGGGCTGCCGTCCATGCGCACGGAAGTAACCCTGGTGATAGTTCTCGGCCGGAAAGAACGTCGTGGCCGGCGAGACTTCGGTCACGATCGGGGCCGGGGAGGAGTGTGAGGCATTCAATGCCGCGATCGTGCGGGCGGCTTGGTGCTGTTGCTCTGGCGAATGGAAATAGATCACGGACCGGTATTGAGTCCCCACGTCTCCGCCCTGCCGATTCAGCGTGGTCGCGTCGTGGATCGCGAAGAAGACTTCGAGCAGTTCGGCATACGTGAGCACGTTCGGGTTGAAGGCAATCTGAAGGACTTCGGCATGTCCCGTTCGTCCCGTGCAAACCTGCTCGTACGTCGGCTGGTCGACCGCCCCGCCGGAATAACCGGACGTCACCGATTCCACGCCGCGCAATTGTTCAAAGACCGCCTCCAGACACCAGAAGCAGCCGCCGCCGAGTGTCGCCAGTTCGCGGTTTGCGGGATTCGTTGTCTCGGTCATGTTGGCTCTTCATTCGTTCGGGCAGAGTTCGTTCACTCAGTGGATGGCAGTCAGTACGCGACCGATTATCGACACACGTCCGGCGGCTCGCAATGTCGGGCTCGATGCTGTGCCGATTGCGCTCGCCCCAGTTGAGCGACCTCCTCATTCGCGATCGCTTTGATTCGCACAGAAATCAAAGGGGTCCGCGCGAATCAAAGCGAGCGCGAATGTGAAGGCGAAGCGGTGATGTCCAAGCCTGGACGAGTGGACGATGGTCGTTTCGCGACGCGCGACTCGCGGACTTTGTTGATGCACAGCCCCAACGGTCTCGCGGACGCTTCGGTTTCGTGTGACCTCGTCGCCTCACCCGTACCACTTGACAGCTTCTTGTCTCTGCCATCGGGAATCGCTAATCTGTCGCCCGACGATTGGGCGACATTGAGTGATGCTGCTGAACTTCCTGCCACTGCTGCCCCCCGCCCCCTGCCTGACTTCCCGCCGAATATCATTCGCTGATCGATGAAGGGTTCCGATTCCCATGAATCTGGTTCGCGGTTCATTGATGCTTTTCGTCTGCCTGGTCCTCGGCGTCCCCGTGTGGGCCGGGGAGTTGGCGGCCCCGGATCTCCCGATCGAACAGGCGATTGATCACTATGTGCAGGCCCGATTGACGGAGCGGCCACTGCAACCGGCTCCCCTAGCCGACGACTGCACGCTGGTGCGTCGAACATCGGTCGATTTGCTGGGCCGCATTCCGACCGTCGCCGAGGCGAAGAAGTACGTCGAATCGACCGAGCCGGACAAGCGTTTGAAACTCGTCGACAGCCTGCTCGCCTCACCCGACTTCGCGTACCAGTTTCGCAACCAACTCGACACGCTGCTGATGGGGGGACAGAAGGGGGGCAACAAAGAATGGCGCGAGTACCTGCTGAAGTCGGTCCGCCAAAATCGTCCCTGGAACCAGATGTTTCGTGACATGCTGGTCGGCAACGAGGACGACCCCGAACTGAAGGCCGCCACGACGTTCGTCCGGGTGCGGGCGCGGGAACTGGACGAATTGACCAATGAAACCAGCACGATCTTTTTCGGTGTGAACGTCAGTTGTGCGAAATGTCACGATCACCCGCTCGTCGATGATTGGAAGCAGGATCACTACTTCGGGATGGCTTCGTTCTTCCAGCGAACGTACGTCACCAAGAAGAACGCGCTGGCCGAGAAGTTCTCCGGCGAAGTGAAGTTCAAGACCACCAAGGGCGAAGACAAGGTCGCGAAGTTCATGTTTCTGACTGGGACCACGATCGACGAGCCGGTCGTGGAAGTGAGCGCCGATGAGAAGAAGAAGCGCGACGAAGAGGTCAAGAAGCAGATGCAGGACGACAAGGCGGGACCGCCTCTCAAGCCGGAATTCAGTCCGCGAACAAGACTCGTTGAACTCGCGCTGCAACCGGGCAACGATCAGTTCTTCGCGCGGGCCATCGTCAACCGAGTGTGGGCCATGTATCTGGGACGGGGGCTGGTTCATCCGCTCGATCAACTGCACTCGGCCAACCCCGCCAGTCATCCCGAACTGCTCGACTGGCTGACCCGCGATCTGATCCAGCATCAGTTCGATCTGCGGCGTCTGGTACGCGGCGTGGTCCTCAGCCAGGCGTATGCTCGATCCAGCGAATGGACCGGTTCCAGCGAGCCCCCCGCCCCCGACTTGTTTGCCGTGGCGCTGGTCCGCCCGTTGTCACCCCGGCAGTACTCGATGTCATTGCGCATCGCGAGCGCCAGCCCCGAAACCTACAAGCCTGAAGCGGGTGGCGACGATTGGCAGAAGCGGCGGGATGAGTTGGAACGAAGTGCGGAAGGCTTCGCGAACCAGTTCGAACTCCCCGGTGAGAACTTTCAGGTCGGTGTCGATGAAGCACTGCTCTTCAGCAACAGCCCGCAGTTCACCGACGATTACCTGCGCGACTCACCGGACCGGCTGATCGGGACCATCAAGCAGCAAACAGACAAGTCCGCGCAGATCACGACCGCCTACTGGGCCGCGCTCTCGCGGGCTCCGTCCGCCGACGAAGTCACGGCGTGCGAACAGTATCTCGGCAAACGCGCGGAACCGGTGGCGGGCCTGCGCCAAATGGTGTGGGCACTGCTCACCAGTCCCGAATTGCGATTCAATCACTGAAGGGGCGAACATGAATGTGAATCGCATCCTGGCATTGCTGGCCTTCGTAGCTGTCGTGAGCATTGTCGCGAACGGTTCTGCGTCCGACGATGAGAATTCTCGGGTGACCGCTCCCTCTGAAGAAATGGTCAAGAAGATTTCGGAGGCGATCCGCACGCATTGCCCCGACGCGAAGATTGAAGTCACGAAAAACATGTGCGTCGCCAAGAACAGAACGATGCAGTTCACCGTTCACAATCAGTCGATGACGGGCGATTTCAGTCGTGAAACTCATCAAGAGGAAGGCCCAAACGCGACGGGCTTCATGTTGCAGGTCGCGCTCCGCGACGGGAAGTATCGAGGGCAGGCCGGAGTCCCCCAGACGCTTCACGGTCCCTACTTCCCAACATTCATTGACGCTCCTGTTACCGCCGATGGGAAGCAATACTATTGGGTCAGCTTTAAATACGGCAGCAATCTTGATCCGAAACTCAAACAGGCGATCTTGGACGTGATCCCCAGGACGAAATTTGCGAAGCCCGCGCCCTGACAGCGAACCGCCCTTGTGGTCTGCCAATTTTCCAAAGCTCCGTCGAGCCGGAGCACTCCAAAATAGGAACAGCCATGTCCCGACTTCATCTGCCATTCTGTGGTTCGCCCGAGCACGGCATCTCGAGACGAAGTTTTCTCTCAGCGGGTGGAATCGCGGGAGCCACGGCGTTCGCCGCAAACATGCGAGTCATGGATGCCCTCAAGAATCCGTGCCTCGCGGGAGAACTGAAGCGTCAGCAAAAGAGCGTGATCCTGCTGTGGCTGGGTGGCGGAGCCAGCCAGTTCGAAACGTGGGATCCGAAGCCGGGCCGGCCGACCGGCGGTCCGTTCCGCGCGATCTCGACCGACATCCCGAGTGTCCAGATCAGCGAGCTGATGCCGAAGATGGCGCAGCGGTTGAAGACGACCGCGATCATCCGGTCGCTCAACACAAAGAACGCCGATCATGGCGGCGGGACTCGGCTGATGGAAACCGGCCGCGCGATGGAGCAGGCCATTGACTATCCCGATCTCGGGGCCCTGGTCGCCCGCGAACTCGGCCGCGCCGACAGTCAGGTGCCCGACTACGTCTCGATGTACTCTGAGACGGAGGGCCGTCACAAGGGGGGACCGGGGTTCCTCGGTGCCCGCTACGCGCCGACGTTTTTGACCGACAGCATGATCCCGCCGAACATTCGCCGCCCGGAATCGATCGCCGACGTCGATCACCAAGAGCGCGCGGATCTGCAGAAGCTGCTGGCGAAGCGGTTCGCGGAAAAGCGGTACAACGCCTCGGTCGCCAGTCACGGCATGGCCTACGAGCGTGTCCGTGGAATCATGGCGAGCGAGAAGCTGTTCGACATCAACCAGGAGCCGCAGTCGGCCCGCGACTTCTACGGACCGACGCAGTTCCAAGAGCAATGCCTGATCGCCCGGCGACTGGTCGAAGCGGGCGTTCCGTTCGTCAAGGTGGCCCGCGCCTGGTGGGACAGTCACGGCCAGAACTTCGAAACACACCTCGAACTTTGTTCGGATCTGGATCAGGGGATGTCGGCCCTGCTGGACGATCTGAAGCAGCGCGGACTGCTCGACAGCACGCTGGTTATCACGCTGGCCGAATTCGGTCGCACCCCGAACATCAACGCCAGTCTGGGCCGCGATCACTTTGCCAGCGCGTGGAGTTGCACGCTGTCGGGCTGCGGCATCAAGGGTGGTGCGGTCTATGGCAAGACCGACCGCGACGGACACAAGGTCGCGGAGGGCGAGATGAAGTCGGGCGACCTGTTCGCGACGATCTTCGCGGCACTCGGCGTCGACCCCAAGAAGGAATACCACATCGGAGCGCGCCCGATTCCAATTGTCGACTTCGGCTGCAAGGCGGTCACCGAGGTTCTGGCCTAATCATCCATCCCGCTCCGAAAGAGAACCCACGACATGACCACCGCCGATCCCACCAAGTTCAAAGTCGCCAAGACCGCCCGCGTGAAGGGCATCGCGCTCAGCATCGCGAACCTGCCCGGCACGCAGCGGCTGTTTTGTGGCTGCTCAGACTTCAAGGTCTATGAACTCGACATGGCCGCCGAGAAGCCGCAGCCGGTGGAATTCACGGGCGAGGGGCATCAGAGCTACGTCACCGGCGCGGCGATGGCGGGCCATCAACTCGTCACCGGCGGCTACGACGGCCGCCTGATCTGGTGGGACACGGACAAGCGCGAGCCCATCCGTTCCATCGCGGCCCATGACAAGTGGATCCGCAATGTTGTGGCCTCGCCGGACGGCAAGGTGATCGCCAGCGTCGCCGACGACATGCTCTGCAAACTGTGGGACGCGGCGACGGGCAACCCGCTGCACACGCTCGTCGAGCACAAGCCGATGACGCCGCATCATTTCCCCTCGATGCTCTTCGCGGTCGCGTTCTCGGCCGACGGTCAACTGCTGGCGACGGGCGACAAGGTGGGGCACATCGCCGTGTGGGACGCGGCTTCCGGAAAGAAGGTCTCCGAACTGGAGGCTCCGATCCTGTACACGTGGGATCCGAAGCAGCGCCGGCACTCGATTGGCGGCATCCGCAGTCTCGCGTTCTCGGCCGACGGGAAGCTGCTGGCGGCGGGTGGGATCGGCACGATCGGGAACATCGATCACTTGGATGGACCGTCGCGGATCGAGATCTTCGACTGGGCCGCGAAGCAGCGCGTCCACGAAATCTCAGACACGAAATTCAAGGGGCTGGTCGAGCAGATCGCGTTTCCGCGCGAGGGAACCTGGTTCGTCTGCTCGGGTGGCGACAACGGCGGGTTCGCGTCGTTCTACGATTCGCAAACGGGAAAGGTCGTGCATCAGGACAAGCTGCCGATGCATGTCCACAAGTTCGTGCTGAACGATGCGCAGGACACGCTGTACGCCGCGGGGCACGAACAGATCGCGGTCGTGGAGTTCAAGGCTGTTCCCGCCGCCCCGGCCGTTCCCGCCGAAGCCGCGCCGGCCGCGACTTGAACATCGACATCTCAAGACAGCAGTTTTTAGGGGCTGTGCCTCTTTTAGTTCCGAGAGTTCGCCAGGACTTCATCTGTGTTCATCTTTCTGCCTCTTTCTTTCTGTCTCGCCGCTTTGCCGGTAGAGGAAGAAGGAGACAGAAAGAGAGAGGCAGAAAGATTACTGAGTCTCGCTGGCCACTCTCGGACGGAAAAAACACACAGTTCCTTAGTTCGCACCGTAGCTGAGCTCGCAAGAGTTCAGCGGATCGCTGATACCGGCTGAATTCTTGCGAATTCAGCTACGACGAACAGCGAGTTGTGAACTTCGGAACGTTGTTTATCGCGTCATCCGCGCGGTTTGGTTCCCGTCAACACCCCGCAATGAACCAGTGTCGGAACGATGTCCGCCGTGACCAGTCCCGCGTTGTTGAGCCACCCGCGATACTCGCGACCGCTGTACGCCCGGCCTTCGGTCAACGAAAACAGCGAGGCAGAATACAGTGCCACGGGGAGCGGACCGTCGAGATCATCGTTCAGGAAGACGTCGTGAATCAGCAGGCGTCCCCCGGCAGGGAGCGCGGCGGCGCAGCGAGTCACCAACTGTTCGCATTCGGGGACGTCCCAGTCGTGCAGGACATTCGACAACAGGATGGCGTCGGCCGGGGGGAGCGGGTCGCGGAACATGTCGCCCGGTCGGCATTCCATCCGGTCGGCGACACCGTACTGAACGGCGAATTCCGCGGCGACTTTCAGGACTTCCGGACGATCGAACACGATCGCCTTCAAACCGGGATGCTGTCTAAGACAGGCAATGGCGTAGATGCCGGTGCCGCCCCCCACATCGAGCAGCGTTTCGTTTCCGAAGGGAACGCGCTGGGCCAGAACCGGTGCGACATTTTTCGCCCGGCCAGCCAGTGCCAGCGTCAACCGACGGGCGGATTGTTCCTGCTCCATCGCGGAGTCCAGGCCCTCGCGAAAAATGAACGCGGCTCCGGCGTCCGATTCGGCCGCGCGTGCCAATTGATTCGAGCGCAGACGGTTCACCATCTCCAACACACCCGGACTGTTGGCGGCCAACCCCACGTAATCGCCGACGTGGAATTCACCGCCCGGAATCAGATGCTCGCGGGCCAGCGGACTCAATTGCAGGCGACCCGCATCATCGGTCTGAAGCAGTTGCATGGCGCGCATCGCCGTCGTGAGCACGACGAATGCCCTCGGTGCCAGATCCAGCCGCGCTCGCAACGTCTCAACGGACAATGGTCCGTCGGCGAGGATGCGAAACAAACCCAGATGCTCGACGGCGGCCGTCAGCAATTCGGTGCCGTAACTGCCGCGGAAATGTTCGAAGATCGGCGTGGGATCGTGCGCGGGACCGGGCAGTGGTGACATCGTCGGGCTTTCGGTGAATCAGGGGTGGTTTGGGGCGGCAGTCGCTCGGCGTGACCTCTTCGCGATGACGAACGATTCACGGGGTTCCTGCGAGCGCGACGGAAACCGCAACGTGCTTCTACCGGGGTTCGTATTCGTCATCCGATCCGGGGACATCACTTCGAGCCGGCACCGGGACGATCATGTCCGCCCGCCACAGGTGCGACAGCTTCTGGATGATGCCGATGAACTTCTCGAAATCGAGCGGCTTGGAGAGCAGCGCTTCGACGGAATGTTCGGACGTGGCGAAGGCGTCTCCGTCGCCGGTCATCACCACGACCGGCAGTTGCCGCAGACCGGCATCGGCGCGGATTCTCGCCAAGAGTTCCATGCCGTCCATGCCGGGCAGGTTCAAATCCAACAGCAGCAGGTCGGGTCGTGGCGCGTTCACATAGGTTCCGTCCCGCTGCAGGAAGCTCCATGCCTCGGCACCGTCGGCCAACCAGGTCAGGCGGTGCTGGACCTGCCCCTTGCGGAGCGCATGAATGGCCAGCCGGGCAAACGTCAGGCTGTCCTCCACGAGCAGAATCTCCATCGGACGTCCGATGGTCTCATGCGTCATGATGACTGGTCTCCACGCGGGATGATGCGGGACGAAGCAGACAACTGCGAGGGGGGATTCTAATGGACCGAGCGGATCAGTGTCAGCAGGGAACGGGAACAACCCGCGGGGAATCGCGGCGAGGGGACGCGATCGCATGACACGACGGTCGCAGCCGTTGGGGAAATCGGGGTCTCCGGCGTTTGTGTTGAACAACGCCCGTGAGCGGCAAGGCGCTAGCCGCCGGTGATTTCCTGCAGACCGGCGGCTAGCGCCTTGCCGCTCACGGGTGTTGTCAACAGGAATGACCGAGAACTGAAAATCGTCAATTCAAACCTATGCGACACGGCGGCGCGTCTGGGCGTCAAACAGCCGCTGGTAGGCGGGGCAGGTGTTCAGGACGATCTCGTGCGGACCGAACGCGACGGCGCGTCCGTGCTCCATTACGAGCACATGCGTGATGTGTTCGAGCAGGAGCGGTGTCATGGCGTGGGTCACGATCAGTGTCGTGCGTCCCTTGGCAAGATCGGCGAGCGTGCCGTGAATCAGTTGCTCGCACTGTGCGTCCACGGCCGATGTCGCCTCGTCCAAAATCAGGATGGCGGGATCACGCAGGATGGCGCGGGCCAGCGCGACGCGCTGTCGCTGACCACCCGACAGGCGGTGGCCCCGATCACCAATGCCGGTGTGCATGCCGTCCGGCATCTGCTGGACAAATCCGAGGACATGCGCCCGCCGCGCGGCCTCCTCGACCTCGGCCGACGTTGCCGACGGCAACCCGTAGCGGATGTTGTCTTCGATCGACATGTCAAACAACTGCGTGTCCTGGGTTACGACGCCGATTTGACGGCGCAGTTCGCGGAGCCCGGCGCGCGAGATGTCGATCCCGTCGATGTACACGGTCCCGTGCTGCGGATCGAACAGCCGCGGCAGCAGGTTGGCCAGCGTCGATTTGCCGGACCCGTTGCCGCCCACAACCGCCACCGTGGCACCAAACGGGATTTTCAACGTCACGTTGTCGAGGGCGGGTGGACGTTCCGCGCCGTCCGCAGCCGCGTATCGGAACGTCACGCGATCGAACTCGATGCTCTGTCCGTGCCGGGGAATCGCCAGCGGTTCGCGGCTGGAATGCAGCAGCGACGTGCGGTCCATCCAGCCAAACACCCGGTCGCAGGCGGTGGCGGACTTCTTCACCTTCGAAAAAATGGAGGCGATCCGCCGGGCCGGGTCCAGCACACCCGCCAGCAATGTGTAGAGCAGGGCGAGCTCCGACGCTTCCATCTGATGGGCCGCCAGCCGGATTCCCCAGATGGATGTCTGCCCCTGCAGGACCAGATACGCTCCCGGCAGCGATCCGGCGAACACACCGAGCATCGCGAGGAATTCGATCGACGGGCTGGAGAGCGCTTCGATGCGGACGATCTTCATCGCCTTGTCGTAATAGTCCCGGTTCTCGCGCGCCAGACGCCGCCGGTGCCGCCGTTCATTCCGAAAGGCCAGCACGGACGCGAACGATTGCAGCGGCTCAATCAGCGCCCGGTAGACCCGCGACATGCTTTCCATCTGGCGGCGGCTGGCCCGTTTCAACCGTTGTCCCAACTGCCCGAACAACACGGCGGCCAGGGGAGCACACACGAATGACAGCGCCGTCAAACGCCAGTTGACGCCGAAGGCGAAGGCAATGCAGACCACCGCCTTCAAC
>JANMLE010000878.1:0-1989 GCA_031372385.1 Planctomycetota bacterium
CTGGGCCGGTCGTTGAACGTCATCAGCCTGGCCGGGCTGGCGTTCGCGGTGGGGATGCTGGTCGACAACGCGATCGTCGTGCTCGAAAACATCTACAGCCGCTGGGAGCGGGGTGAATCGCCGCTGGATGCGACCGTGCGCGGCACTCAGGAAGTCTGGGGTGCGATCCTCGCCTCCACGCTGACGACCGTCGCCGTGTTCCTGCCGGTGATCTTCGTGCAGGAGGAAGCGGGGCAGTTGTTCCGTGACATCGCGCTGGCCATCTCCGGAGCGGTGGGCCTGTCGGTCATCGTCGCGATCGTCGTCATTCCCCCGGCGGCGGCCCGCATTCTGGGACGCCGTCGCACGACCGGGGCCACCGCGGCGACGGGTTCCAATCCGGTTGCCGACGCGGCGCAGAACGGTCGCGCCGATACGGGAGCCTCCAATGGTGAGACTCACGTCATGGTCGGCGGTGCGCAGACGGGAACCTCGCACTCGACATCTTCCGGTCTGGTCTGGTTGATTGAATCGCTGGGGCATCTCGGTCTGAACGGCGTGACCGGCACGAACCGGTTCATTCAGAGTCACGTCGTGCTGCGTCTCGCCACCGTCGCGATTCTGCTCGCCGTGTGCGCGGGATTGACCTGGCTGTGGTGGCCGTCGGTCGAGTACCTGCCCAACGGCAACCGGAACCTGGTGCTGGCGATGCTGATCCCGCCGCCGGGCTACAACATGGAAAAGCTCACCGAAATGGGACAGCAGGTGGAGGAGGATTTGAAGCCGTACTGGAATGTTGATCCCGGCAGCGACGAAGCGAAGACGATGACTTCGCCGATCATTGAGGACTTGTTTTTCGTGGCCCGCGGAAAGGCCGTCTTCATCGGTGCCCGCTCGTCGGACCCGACCCGTGCGGCCGAGTTGATTCCGATCATTCGCGGCGTCGCCTCCAAACTTCCCGGCACGTTTGCGGTGGCGTTCCAGATGAGTCTCTTTTCGCAGGGGCTGAGTGCCGGACGATCGATCGACATCGAAATCACCGGCCCGGAATTGACCAAGCTGGTCCAGTTTGGCGGCCGAATCCTGGGGGGCGACCGCCCCGACATGCCGGTCCAAATCCTGAAGCCGATCGGCGAGCTGATCAAAGATTGCCAGGCGCGTCCGATCCCCAGCCTGGACCTGTCCAGCCCCGAACTGCACGTGCGCCCGCGGTTGATGCAGTCGGCGGAAATGGGGATGAGTGCCGCGGAACTGGGCTACACCGTCGACGCCCTCGTCGATGGCGCCTACGTGGGCCATTACTTTCAGGGGAGTGACAAGATCGACCTGACGATCCGGGGACTCGACGAGTTCAGCCGGCAGACGCAGGACATCGCGAACCTGCCGATTGCCACTCCTTCCGGGCAGCTCGTCCCACTGGCGGCGCTGGCCGACGTCTCGCTGTCGAGCGGCCCTGAGCAGATCAACCACCGCGAGCGCGAACGCGCCATCACGATCAACGTGACGCCCCCGATCGACGTGCCGCTCGACGTGGCGATGCGAATCATCCAGACCGAGATCGTCGATTCGCTCAACAATTCGGGGCAACTCGACGGCGGCTATCGCATTGTCCTGGCGGGGACGGCCGACAAGCTACGGCAAACGTGGAAGGCGCTGCGGTTCAACGTCATTCTCGCACTGCTCATCACGTATCTGCTGATGGCGGCACTGTACGAATCGTGGGTCTATCCGTTCATCATCATCTTCAGTGTGCCGCTGGGAGCCGTCGGCGGGCTGGGCGGGTTGGTCCTGCTGAACGTGTATCTCAAGCTGCTCGGCCAGCCGCCGCAGATGCTCGACGTGCTGACGATGCTGGGGTTCGTGATCCTGATCGGGACGGTGGTGAACAACGCGATCCTGATCGTCGATCAGGCGCTGCACTTGATCCGGCTGCAGGGGATGTCGGACCGTGAAGCGGTGATTGCCGCCGTCCACTCCCGACTGCGGCCGATGATGATGACCACTGTCACG
>JANMLE010000890.1:0-3103 GCA_031372385.1 Planctomycetota bacterium
CCAACTACTTCGGCGGGGGGGCGCAACTGGCGTCTATTTCTGCCTATTCCCCCTAGCTCCGCGGGCGCGCCGCCCCGGCAACGCCCTGGTGGGGGAAACTCCATTGTTACCCCTCCCTGCCCGCCCGCGGCTCGACGGACACGCTGTTCGTAGCTGAATTCGCAAGAATTCAGCGCATGATCCGACCACGATCTGAGTTCTTGCGAACTCAGCTACGATGCCATGAATCATCCGGGTTCAGTCTGAGGTGACGCTCAACAACGCGGTAGTGTACCGTTCGATGCCATGGACCGGGACTGTCGGCGGGACGATGCACCCCGACGGAGGTACGGAGGTCACCGAGACGCGGTGCAGACTTGCGAAGGGACAGGGCATCGCACACGATGCGACGGGGCCGGGGAAACGAACGCGACCAATCAAAGTGAAGACCCACGATGACGCCTGATGCCGCTGACGAAAGCGCCGCGACGACGGAACGCTGGGGGACGGGATTGCTGATCTTCGTCGCCATCGCCCTGCATTCGGCGGCGTTGTTGAACGCGAAGCCGCTGCAAAGTGCCAACGACCGGTCGCGGTGGTGTACGGTCTGGTCGCTGGTCGAGCGGGGGACGTTTCAGATCGATGAAATCCGCGAGCACCCTGGTTGGGATTCGATCGACATCATTCGCGACGGCGGCCACTATTATTCGACGAAGCCGCCGCTGTTGAGCATCCTCGTGGCGGGGGTCACGTGGTGTGTGCAGCGCGTCACCGGATGGAACCTGCTCGATCACACGCACGCGGTGACGACCATCGTGTTGTTCGTGATCAACATCCTGCCGTTTGCTCTGTCACTGGTCCTGCTGTCGCGGTTGTTGAAGCGCGTGGCTCAAACGAGCTGGTGCCGGTTGTTCGTCCTGTCGGCCGCCGCGTTTGGCACGCTGGTCACTCCGTATCTGATGACATTGAACAATCACACCGTCGCCGTGGTGGGGGTGATGATCAGCCTGTTTGCACTAGAGCGGGTGCTGTCCGACGAATCTCCGCGAGGATGGCATTTCGCGTTGTGCGGACTGGCGGCGGGATGGGCCTGCGCCAATGAATTGCCCGCCGCCGCCTTCGGACTGGCGACGTTTGTGCTCGCCGCGAAGCGATCCGTCCGGCAGACTGCCTGCTGGTATGCGCCGGCGGCACTCGTGCCGATCGTCGCCTTTCTCGCGACGAATGTCGTCGCCACGGGAAGTTGGAAACCGACGTACGCCAACTTCGGCTCCGCCAAATACAACTTCGTGATCGACGGCATTCCGAGCTATTGGATGGACCCCGACGGCGTCGATCGGAATCTCGATTCGCCCTTGATTTACTTCATCCACAGCACGGTCGGCCATCACGGCATCTTCTCGCTGACGCCGCTGTTCCTGTTGGCGCTGGTCGGCTGGTTCATGAGCGGCGGTTTCACGGCTGGCTCGATCCGCCACGCGGCGTTGCGGACGTTGGTTCGCGTCGGTGCGGTGATGACCGTGCTCGTGATCGGCTTCTACATGACGCGGTTCGACAACTACAACTATGGCGGAGTCAGTTGCGGCTTGCGGTGGGCATTGTGGCTGATTCCATTCTGGCTGCTGGCGCTGGTTCCCGTGGTGGATAGTGTCGCCCGCGTCACGGTGTTGCGTTGGTTGCAGACCGGACTGCTGGGAGCGTCGGTGGTTTCGGCGTGGCTGCCAATCGACAACCCCTGGCAGCAGCCGTGGCTGTTTCGACGGATGGAAGCTTGGAAGTGGATCGACTACACGCGCAAGCCGCCCGAGTTGCCTCGCAAGTTGTGGACGTGGTTCCCGTCGATCCCGGACGTGAGGCCGACGGCCGATGAATCGCCGTGGATCGAGTTCACGTCCCAAGCCACAGACGGCTCGCTGTTACGCCGCCGGCTGACCTGCCGCAAGCCTGCGGACGGGGGAATGGACTTGGTGGAACTGGAAGTCTTGGAGGCGGTCGGTGATGAAGCACTGCGACCGGTTCGAAAGATGTTGATCGACGCCAAGCGATTTCATGAGGGGGCTCCCACGGCAGACTTCGTCCGCTGGTCCGACCCGGCGGCGACATCGGCCGCCCAGAAGCAATCGGACCTGACGTTCGTCCGCGCCCTGCCGCTGAAGAAGGAGTATCGGGCGGGCAAAGTCCGCTACCTGCGCTTGCCGCTCCGGAACGATGCGTTCCGCTGCCAGACGGCCGCGGCCGCGGTCGATTATCCGCACGATGACCCGCTGAATCAGTACCGGTGCGACACGTGGCTGTGCGATGAGTTACCGTTCGGAGTGGCCCAGTTCGAGATCAAGGTGACCGACAACGACAGCGGTGCCGTCGTGCATCTGGAACGCTGGACGGTAAGCGACTGCTTTCCGGAAGTCGCGTCGACCGCGCCACCGCCGGTGCCGAAGCGGTAGTCCGGATACGCCACCACGGAAAACCCAGCGCGGCCGTTCGACCGCAACCAAAGCGGAGAGTCGTTGAGTTGCAGAAAGCGAAAGGCACGAAAGAGGAAAAGACGCAACCACGAATCTCACGAATCACACGAATCTGAAGAGGGAAAGAAATGCAGAGACCGGGGAGTCTCGTGACACACGTTCTTTCCGCCCGCTCTTCCTTCCCGCGTTCTCTTCAGATTCGTGTGATTCGAAAGATTCGTGGTTCCGTCTTCGCCTTTCTTCCGCCTTGTGTGGGGTGCTTCACTTCCCGAATGTTGAGTGGGGCCGACGTGCTTCTGAAAATCGTCGCGCCGCGCGAAGAAACCAAACGTTGGTAGTACGGAAAGTCACGGAAGGGAAGAAGAGAAAAGCTGCGTTTGAGAATCTCATCCGGCTCAACAAACGCAGTGCGGGACGGGGACTTGTTGCAACTCTTCCACTTCCGTGAGATTCCGTACTACTGACCCTTAAACAAGCGGCCGTCATTGGCGTTTTTGTATCGTGCGCGAGGGCGGACCTCGAGCATGCCGGCGGTGTCGGTTTGGGATTCGGCGGTGGGGTTGTGGCAGAGTCGGGCCTGTTTGGTTCGCGGAACCGGTGGGTTGGTGATGGGGCGGGGCGCGGCGTTCGGACGGGAACGCGGCTCTGGTGGTGGCGAT
>JANMLE010000918.1:0-6675 GCA_031372385.1 Planctomycetota bacterium
GCGCGACATCTTCAAGAGTACCAGCGATCGATGACCCCGCGCCACTCGGGCAGCCTGTGTGACAGTGCGAACGCGTTGCGGACGGCGTCGGGTTGCGGATGGAGGCGGGCGAACTTGATGCCGAAGGCGCGCATCGTGGAACTGGCGGAGGCTTCGCCGGTGGACGTCAGGCACAGGTCGCAGTGCATTTGCAGGACTCGCCGCTGTTCCGCGATGTCGGGAAGCGGCAGGGGGAGGCCATTCGCGAGGGCTTGCACTTGTTGATAGATCCACGGATTGCCGATGGCTCCGCGGGCGATGGAGACGCCGTCGACTCCGGTCCGGCGGAGCATGTCGAGGCAGGCTTGCGCGGTGAACAGGTCGCCGCTGCCGAGGATCGTTTTCGACCCGGCGTGACGCTTCACGTCCCGCAAGAAGTCCCAGTTGCTGGGGCCGACGTACTTTTGGTCGACAGTCCGACCGTGGACCGTGATCGCCGCGACGCCGCGCTCGAACGCGCCGTCCAGAATGCGAAAGAAACGCTCGCGACTTTGGTCTGAGTCATCAATGCCGCGCCGCATCTTGAGTGTCACCGGAATCGGACTCGGCACGGCTTCGCGCACCCTGTCAACGATTTCGAGGGCCACGTCGGGTTGACTCAGGTGATACCCGCCGCGACAGCCTCCGACCGCCGACTTGACCGGGCAGCCGAAGTTGATGTCGATGACGTCAAACCCGGCCGCGACCAGTTTCTGCGCGGCCGGGCCGAACTCCGCGGGATTCGATCCCATCAACTGACCGCCGACCGGATGTTCTTCGTCCGTCACATGCAGATGGTGTTGAGTCCGGCGGCGATGCTTGAGGTCCAGCACGAACCGGTCGATCATCACTTCGGCCAGCGTGTAGGGTGCTCCGAGTCGCCGCGCGACAATCCGCATCGGTCCATCGCTGTAGCCGCTGAGCGCCGCCTGGACTGCCGGGAAGCCAATGTCGACTCCGCCGATTTTCAGCGGACGGAGTTCGAACAAGGCGGGTGAAGATTCGGGCGAGTTCCAGATCGGTGGCGGCATCTGGTCGAGTTGCGAGGTGGCATTTGTCATGCGGGCGATTCTGTCGAATGCGTCCCCCGATGGAAATGGCTGGGGCGTCCCGAACTGAAACATGCTCCTTGACCCGAGTTCTCCCGGCGTCCTATAGTCGTCGGGCACAACAAGCTTGGCATCCGCCGCAATCAACATGTGAGTAGTTTCGGGGTTCGTGCCGGTGCGGTTGTGCGGGTTGTAGGAGCCTCACCGGGGGCGGGTCTCGACGTCGGCGGAATCTTCGGCGGGCAACGACGTTGTCGCCAACGTTCCGCCCCGATTGGCCTGACGCCGGGCCGAAGGTCGGGTCGATATTGAGGCCGGGTGTTCCAACGTAAGCGATCGGGGTGCGTGTCATGCACATCATGGGCAAAGTCGGTGTCTGGCTGGTGGTCATCGCGGCGGCGGCTTCGACCGTGCTGACCGCGAAGCTGGTGCAGGTGCGCAACAGTTGGACCAAGAAGTCGGTCGGCTTCCAAAAGCAGTACTTGGAATTGCAGCCGAAGATCGCCGAGTTGAAGGAACAACAGACCCAGTTGGAGGCGGAGTACTTCCGTTCCAAGGAACTGTGGGGCGCGTACTGGAACAATGTGCCCACCCAGTTGCAGCGTCCCGCCGAGGGCGTGGTGAACACCGGCATCGGGAAGAACAACGGCGTGCGTGAGAAGCAGTACCTGTACGGGTTCGAAATCCTGCCGAACGGGACGGCGGTCTACCGGGGCGATTTCACCGTGGTCACCGCCCAGGACGTGCAGTCGCAGTTGCAGCCCAACTGGCGGGTCCGCCCCGAGGACGTTCAGACGTGGGCACCCAACGCCAATTGGCGCTGGCGAAACCTGGTCCCGCCGGGACATCAGTCCAACTACGATCAACAGATCCTGGCCATCGCGAAGTCCGACGACACGCTGGCTCTTCGCAAGGAAAAGCTCGTCGCGGAAACGGGTCTCGAAGTGAAAGCCCAGGAACAACTGAAGCTGCGTGAGGCCGAGTTGATCGGTGGCGACCAGCTTTCCAAGGATCCCGCGGAAGCGGTCGAGAATCGCGAGGGCCTCGTGGCCGCGGTCGAACTGACCGAAGAGGAACGCAATCAGGTGCTGCGCAAAGTCGATGAACTCCGCCGCCGGCTGCGAGTCGTGCAGCAGGGCATCGATCATCGGAAGACGGACAACGTGGAACTGACCCGCAAGCTGCCGCAACCCGCGACCTCGGTCGGGTCAACGAAAAACTGACCGGTCACGCCGTGCCGGATGACCTGTCGCCGTGCGATGGCGGTTCCCCCCGCGACGCGCGGCGATGCTGTTTGAATTCCCCGAATCACAGGATGTGAATGATGGGTTTTGAAGACCGCGAGTATTCCCAGGAAGAGTGGAAGGATTCCGCGCCGGCTGGCAACCCGGTGACAAAGTGGTTTGTCGTTCTGGCCGTCGTCTTGTTCCTCATGGAAACGATTTCGGCGGATGTCTTCGAACTGGCTTCACTGAAAGCCCCTCAAGTGTTCGAAGGGCAGGTTTGGCGCCTGGTGACTTTTGCCTTGTGCGTCCATCCGACGAACATCGTGACATTGGTCTTCGGCCTGCTGATCATCTGGCGGTTCGGAACCGATCTGGAACGGATGTACGGTTCCAAGGAAATGTTTTGCTACTACCTCGCGACGGCTTTGTTCATTTCGTTGTGCTTCACGGCCTGTCAGTTCGCGGTCAATATTCCATTTCCGCTCGAAGGACTGTTTGCAATCAGCCTGGGGTTGCTCGCGCTATTTGCGACCCATTACCCGCGGATGGAAGTCTACATTCTGCCAATGATCTCTGTTCAACTGAGGTGGTTGGTCGCGATCTATGCCCTGTTTGGCCTGTTTCCCGCGTTCAAGATCATCCAAGCGGGAGGCGGCATCATGGGCATCGCCTTTGCGGCACCTGTGCTGGGGATTCCTTTCGCCCTGCTCTATCGACGGTTCAACTGGCATTTGTCCGCGGTGATTGGGAACGTGAATCCGTCGGCATGGTTGCGAAGCTGGCGGAGCCGGTCCGCGCGAAGGCATCTGCGGGTCTATCAGCCGGTTGCCGACACTGGAAACCTGGATACGAAGGTCGATGCGATCCTTGCCAAGATCCACGAACATGGCACGGAAAGTCTGACGGACACCGAACGAGCGGTCCTGGCGCGGGCGAGTGAACGCTACAAGAACCGTTCATAGCAGCCTGTTGATAAACCCCGTGGCATAGGCTTCCAGCCTGTGATTCCCCCCGATTTTGCGACAGGCTGGAAGCCTATCCCACGTTTTTCAACAGGCTGATTGTCATTGCGGCCACCGCGATCTCAACGCTCAGTCGGCCTTCCGATGCCGCAGCAGCCACTCGTACAGTTCTGGCATCGCGTAGGTCTGGGTCCAACTGTCGTGCCCCACGCCGCGCATGATTGTCAGCTTCACATCGGCTCCGCGCGCCTGAAGCGAGTCGGCCATTCCCAGGCTGTTGCCGACCAATGTGCGCGCGTCACGGTCCCCCACGACGATCCACACCGGCAATCGTGACGCCGGCCCGGCCATCCACGGAGCGGCATGACCGCAGATCGGCACGGCGGCGGCAAACCGATCGGGGGCCGCGGCGACCAACTCCCACGTGCCGAAACCGCCCATGCTGAGTCCCGTGACATAGACGCGAGCCGGATCGATCGCGTACTTGGAACCGACGTCATCCAGCAGTGCCAACAATGTCGCCGGTTCCCAGCGCTGATCGGCCGGGCACTGCGGAGAAACAACCACGAACGGCAGGTGCTGTCCCTGGCCGAGCAACTTCGGCGGGCCGTGCTTCTTCACCAGCGCGATGTCCTGGCCTCGCTCACCGGAACCGTGCAGAAACAGCAGCAACGGGAACCGCTCGTTCGGCTGGCCGTGGTTCTGCGGCAGGTACAGCAGGTAACCCAGTTTCGATTCGGGAGTCTTGGCGTTCTGAAACACCTGAGCCACCTGCTGGCCCGGCTTCGGATCGGCGGCGCGAACGTCGCGACTGATGAAGACCAGCAACAGAACGGCGAATTGCAGGAACGAATGACGCATCGCGGTGACTCCTGAAAACAGACAGTGATGCCAGTCGAAGTGTCTGGCGGAGAGCATCGTAGCGACGGCCCGCGTCATTCAGCCACTGTGGTGATTCACGTGGCGCATCCCTGTGCGGGGCATCCTTTGAGAGCCACGTCGCGGTCGCTATCATGCGGCCCGCCCCGGCGGCTTCTTTCCGCACAGACCAGCCCATCGATGGAGATCTCTTCAATGGATTTTTTGCGGCCCGATCTGACTGGGCCGAGGCCCGCGCCGTTCCAGGCACCCCAGGGCGACCTGGCGATCCTGGCGGGCAATGCCAATCCGCTGCTCGCCCAGAACATCGCGAATACGCTGGGTGTGGCGCTGACTCCCGCGCGGGCGCATGTCTTCAGCGAGGGGAACGTATTCGTCCGGATCAAAGAGAACGTGCGCGGCAAGGACGTCTTCGTCATCCAGGGCTGCCATTACCCGGTCAACGACAACTTCATGGAACTGCTGTTCTGGATTGATGCGGCGCGGCGAGCCAGCGCCCAGAACGTGACGGCCGTCATTCCCTTTTTCAGTTATGCCCAGGGGGACAAGAAGGACGAGCCGCGCGTGTCGATTCGAGCCCGCGTTTGCGCGGACGCCATTGAGGTCGCCGGCGCCAACCGCGTGTTGACGATGGATCTGCACAGCCCGCAGATTCAGGGCTTCTTCCGGATTCCCGTTGATCATCTGTACGGCCGGAATGTGTTGGTCGAGCACTTCAAGAAGTTGAACGTGCCCGACTTGGTCGTCTGCAGTCCGGATGTCGGTTTCGCCAAGGGGGCCGCCGCGTATGCCGGACTGCTGGGAGCACCGGTGGTCATCGGCAACAAGCATCGCGCGGACCACACCGAGACGGTGCAAATCCTCGAAGTGATTGGCGACGTGCGCGACAAGAACGTCTTCCTCGTCGACGATCTGACGATCACGGGGAATTCGCTCGTCGAGATGGCCCGCACGCTGAAATCGCGCGGTGCCCGCGACATCTACGTGGCGGTGACTCACGGAGTGCTCTCCAAGGGGGCCGCGGCGCGCATCGCCGAGAGCGACATCAAGAAGATGTTCATCACGGACACGATCGAAAACTCGTTCGATCCCCTGCCGCATAACATCGAAGTGGTCTCGGTCGCGCACCTGATGGCGGCCGCGATTCGTTCGATTCATGACCGCACCAGCATCAGCATGCTCTTTCCCGACAGACCCTGACGTGGTGGACGCCGCCAGTGTCCGTAGCCGACACGGGCTGCGTCGGCCACGATCCCGATCCGAGTTTCCCCCGTGGCGCCACTCCCATGACAGCACCAATTGCATACCTGAATGGCGAGTTCGTGCCGGTCTCGGAGGCGAAGCTGCACGTCTTCGATCTGGGGATCGTCGGCGGCGTATCGGTCACGGAAATGGTGCGAACGTTCCGTCACGTTCCGTTCCGACTCGATCAGCATTTGGATCGGCTGACGCGGTCGCTGAACGGCGTCGGCTTCGAAACGGGACTGACGACCGGCGAACTGCGGGCCGTTTGCGAACAGGTCGTGTCAACGAATGCGATCCTGATTCCGGACCATCACGATCTGGGACTGATCGTGTTTGTCACGGCTGGTCAAAACCCGACGTACGTGGGACGAAGCACCGATCCGCGCGCGTCGCAACCGACCGTTTGCGTCCACACCTTTCCGCTGCCGTTTGAACTCTGGGCGCAGACGTACGACACCGGATTGCATCTCGTCACCGTCCCGACACGGAGCATTCCCGATGACGTGATTGATCCCCGCGTCAAACACCGCAGCCGATTGCACTGGCATCTGGCCGCGCGCGAAGCGAAGCAAGTTGATCCGGCGGCGATGGCGATCCTATCCGATGGCGACGGTCAACTGACGGAAACGGCGACGGGCAACCTCTGCGCCGTCGACGGAGCGACGATCATCACGCCCGCCGCGCATGTCTTGGACGGGATCAGCCGCGAATATGTGGCCGAGTTGTCGGCGTCCCTGGGGATCGGATTCGTGCATGCCGCTGTCACCGCGGACGAATTGTCTCACGCCGACGAAGCCTTCCTGACGTCGACGCCGCACTGCCTGCTGCCGTTGACGCAATTCAACCACGCGCCGATCGGATCAGGTCGTCCCGGACCCGTGTTCCGTCAGTTGATCGACGCTTGGAGCAGTGCCGTCGGCATCGACATCATCGCGCAGATGCGGCAATGCGCGGCCGATCGTCGCTGAAAATCTGGACTGCGGTGATTCATCACCGCTTTCCTTTCTCTGCCCGATTGCCATGTCAGTCATCCCGTGTCGGACTCGTCGACTCCGAACGGTGCGAGAAAAGGGCTCTCCGCCATTCGTGTTGAAAGTTGTGTGACGTGAGCGGCCAGGCGCTAGCCGCCGGTGATTTCCTGCCTGACCGGCGGCTAGCGCCCAATGGCACTGACTTTAGATTTTGGAGTTGGCGTTGTCAGTTGTTCTGGTTCGTTTTTTGAATTGGTTGGATTGGGGTCTGCGGGGGTCGGTTTCTCGTTCGTAGGCGCGGCCGGGGCGGTTGGGGAGTGTGTTG
>JANMLE010001003.1:0-4244 GCA_031372385.1 Planctomycetota bacterium
CGCGCGACCCGTATTGAGTCTTTTGCCGTGCGCCCCGTGCCCGTCAGGACGCGGCATTCACAGACCGCTTCCTTACGGGCGCGGCTCGAACAAACGTCTCACTCATGACCGCGTAAGGTATAACAACGTGCTCCACGTCCATTTGTTCAACGGGTTATGACGGGCGCGGCTCGAATGACAAGCAACACAATTCAGGCCGCGTGAAATATAGATTGGCCTACCGTGTGGCATTTCCATCCTGGTCCGCCCCGGCAAAGTACGCCCTTGCAGCGGGGTCCGGCGAGACCTATTCTGCTCCGGCCCTTGCGTGAATGGGTTGATGATGGCCATCGTCATTCCCTCTTCGATTTTGCGTTCGGTGGGAGGCAGCAACACCATGCCGGTTCTCAATTGCCCCTGCGGTGCGGAAGTCCGGGTGAGTCCGGGGCGAATGCTGGCAATGGGCAATGAACCGTTTGTCTGTCCCGAATGCGGACAGTGCCTGGTCGACGACCACGCCGGACTCATCGAGCAGCCCGACCCGGTGTTTTCCGCTGCCGACGAAGCCGACGACGACGCGATTGAGTTCGCGGAACACCCGTCCGGCAGTGCGATCGATGAGGAGACGTCCACCTGGTTCGATGTGGAGTTCGCCGCTCTCGACAACGCCGATGAACCGGACCACGACGCGCTTGCTGAAGACGGTCTCGCCGATGCCGTCATTCATTCCGATGTTGTCATCCGATCCGACGAGGACATGCGAGATGACACGGTCATGCGAGATGACGCGGATATCCGAACTGATGCGGACATCCAATCCGATACCGAGTCTCTTGGAGTGCCCGACGATCGCGGTGACGGTTTCGAAGGGACGATGACCGCCGCCGAACATGTCGCGGAACATGTCGCACCGTCATTGCGGGTCGACATCGTGCTCCAGCAAGCGGTGCCGCCTGCCAAACGATGGCGGATGCACACGGTGGCGTTCAGCGGATCGTTGCTCTTTCATTTCCTGACGGTACTGTTGCTCGCGCTGTTCATCCTGCCAACGCTCATCAAGCCCGCGTCGGACGTCATTGAACTCAACTCCGAGTGGACGCCGGCGGACGGCTTTGAATCGCGCCTGACTGACGACGAGGCGGTGATGGCAAACGTCGCGATCGCCCAGGCTGCCAATCCCACGGCACAGCCGGGTGCCGCCGAAATGATCGCCGCCCAGTCATCCGGTGCGATTTCCATGGCGGTGCCCGATCCCCGGCTGATGACCACTGCGCCGGCGCGTGAGTCGTTGTCACTTCCTTCGATGCCAAAGTCGTCGTTGCTGGTGCCGGTCAAGCCGGTGCGGCGTTCAGATCCGGGCCGCGGCGGGCTGGTGCAGGGAAGCAGTCCGGGACAGGCCACCGATGGAATCCTGGACGGCATCCGCAAAGAGGCATCGAACGGACCGGTGCAGGTCGTCTGGCTGATGGATGCGTCGATCAGCATGAACGTCGACCGGCAGGGGGTCGCCGCGCGGCTGCTGCCCTTCTACAAGGAGATGGCGCAGCGCGACAAGAAAGAAGGGCTGCCGCTGCTCAGTTCGGTCGTGACCTTCGGCGAGCAACCGGTCGAACTGGTGAAAACGAGCCGCAACATCGAACAGGTGGTCCGGGCGGTCGCGACGCTGCAGAACGATCCGTCCGGCCTGGAAAACGTGATGACCGCCGTGCAGTCGTGCCTGCTCCGCTATGCGAACAAGAAGTCGACGCTGATCATCGTCATCTTCACGGACGAATCCGGTGACGACATCCTGAAGCTTGAACACACGATCGAACTGTGCCGACAACGAAACGCCATTGTGCATGTTGTCGGCCCGAATGCGGTCTTCGGCAGCGAACGCGGCACGCATTTGTGGCGCGACGCCGAATCCGGGTTCACGTTTCAACTGCCGGTCAAACGCGGTCCGGAAACGTCGCTGCCCGAGCGGTTGATGATCCCCTACTGGCACGACTCGAAGTTTCCCGTGGCGAGGATGAACGGCAATCTCGTGGCGCAGGACTTGCCCTGGTACGGCGGCCCGCTGCGCGAAGGGATCCTGTCGGGGTTCGGACCGTATGCCCTCACCCGACTCGCGATGCAGACGGGCGGCACGTTCACCGTGCTGGACCGGCCGGGCGATCGAACCATCGCCACGCTCGAACAACTCCGTCCGTACACGCCGGACTATTCGTCGGCCCGCGAATACTACAGCGAAACCCAGGCGAGCCCGTTGCGCCGGGCCGTCAGCGAAGGGGCCATGTTCGTCTGGCAGGCCCCCGAACTGACGCCACCGCCGCGGACATTCTTGTTCTCACGGCAGGCGTTCTATCCCTTCGGTGCGTTCGTCAACGTTTTGAACCCCGAGAACTTCCGCACGGGGTTTCGCAAGGATCTGCAAACGGGGCTGAAGGGATCGCGGGCCGAACTCGAGATCATGGAAAGGGCGCTCGCCCTGTTCGAAGCGAAGAACCTGGAGGACGAGTACGAACAGGAAACGTCGATGCGGTGGAAGGCATGGTACGACGTGAACTACGGCCGGCTGCTGGCCAACACGGTCCGGCACATCGAATACCAGTTGACCTGCGAACAGATCCTGGCATCCGGCGCGCTGAACCCCGACACGAACCATGTGATGTTCCTGGCGTCGGCCCAGTACAAGGGGGGGCGTGTCAGCGCGGGACGAGCGGTCCTCGCCCGGCGGTTGCTCGAACGCTGCCGAAAAAACAACCCGGGGACTCAATGGGACAAGCTCGCCGAGTGGGAGTTGGAATACGAACTGGGGCTTCAGGTCCAACAAATAGTTATCCCACCTCCGCGCCTCGTCCCGGGCTCGTTCGTTCCGACACTGCCGACAAAACCGATCAGCTTCCCGCGACTGTGAGTCGGGCGTGCGCAGGTTTCGCTTGCGATGAATCGACGTCGAGGGTCCGAGTTCAGCCTGAAAGCGGGCGCATTGAAGGGCGATGACGGACAAGTCGGTCGTTCCAAGTTCGCTGTTCGCCGTAGCTGAATTCGCAAGAATTCAGCCGATGGTCGCAGCTCACTGAACTCTTGCGAGTTCAGCTATGGTGCTGAATTTGGAACCACTGATTGGTAAAACACCTGTCCCACGATCGATTCACCGGGAGGCGTTACATGATGCGGATGTTGTTGAAGGCGGTGACTGTGATGGCTGTGGCCGGGACGGGCCTCGTCGGCTGGGCGGCCGAGTTGCCGCCGCCGGTCGATCGCAAAATCGATTTCGTGCGGGATGTCAAACCGCTGCTCAGCAAGCACTGTTGGTCGTGCCACGGTGACAAGAAGCAAGAGTCCGGCCTGCGGCTGGACAGCCGCGCCGCCCTGCTGAAGGGGGGCGATCTGGGTGTGGCCGTCTCGACCGGGAAGAGCGCCGACAGCCGGCTGATTCACTTCGTTGCCGCCGTCGATCCGAAGAAACTCATGCCGCCGGACGGTGAGGGAGACCGGTTGTCGGCCGAGGCGGTTGGCATCCTGCGGGCTTGGATCGATCAGGGCTGTGTCTGGCCCGAGACCGACTCCCCCTCCGCGACGAAGAGCGCGCATTGGGCCTATCAACCGCTGAAGCCCGTGACGCCGCCAGTCGTGATGCGGGCCGGTTGGATCGCGAATCCGATCGACCGGTTTGTGCTGGCCGAATTGGAGAAACGCCGCGTGTCGCCGTCGCCCGCGGCCGAACGGCAGACGCTGATTCGCCGGTTGTCACTCGACCTGATCGGCCTGCTGCCGCCGGTCGCCGAGGTCGATGCGTTCGTCAATGACGCGCGGCCGAATGCCTATGAGGAACTGGTCGATCGGTTGCTCGATTCATCCCATTTCGGCGAACGCTGGGGACGGCACTGGCTCGACATGGCGCGCTATGCCGATTCCGACGGATATGAGAAAGACAACCCGCGCCCGGATGCCTACCGCTGGCGCGACTGGGTGATCGATGCGATCAACGCCGACTTGGCGTTCGACCAGTTCACCATCGAGCAACTGGCGGGCGATCTGCTTCCCAACGCGACGCCGATGCAGCGGCTGGCGACGGCCTTTCACCGGCAGACGCTGACCAACACCGAAGGGGGAACCGACCAAGAACAGTTCCGCGTTGAAGCCTGCTTCGATCGGACGGAAACGACCGGCGCGGTCTGGCTCGGTCTGACGGTCGGATGTGCCCGGTGTCACACGCACAAGTACGACGCCATCAGCCAGCGCGAGTACTACCAATTGTTCGCCGTCTTCAACAACGG
>JANMLE010001092.1:0-5561 GCA_031372385.1 Planctomycetota bacterium
CGATGGACATAGTGTCGCCCCTTCAGGGCTTGGAATTCCCGACAATCCGCCAGCCCAGGGCGTTGCCCTGGGCTGGCATAACACCGCCCCTTTGGGGCTGAAATCCCAAAACAGCGCAACTTCAAAACGCGTGAGCGAGGACGCGCGAGAGGGGCCATTCACCGCAATTCCCTCGTTGACACTTCGGGTGACTCGGCCAAACTCAGTGACATTCGGCCGAGTGCCATCGGTGGTGATCGGCGCGTCGCGATGAACGCGGATCGGCTCGCCTGCAATTCCGTGATCTGACGGCTATACTCCGCCGTCCTTGGCCCGTCCCGCCGTGCGTCGCGGGTGGTCGGTATCGAACTTGGTGGAAGGGATTTCGCATGTTTGTTTGGGCGGCGTTTGTGCTGCTGGTGTTGTTCATCCTGGCATTTGATCTCGGTGTTTTCAGCCGTGAATCGAAGGCGCTGAGCGCCCGCGCGGCCCTGGTCCGGACCGCGGTTTACTTTGCCCTGGCACTGCTGTTCACGGTGTTCGTGTACTTTGCCTATGAAAACCACTGGGGTGGCTTGGGCATTTATCCCGGCCCGGAAACAGAAGCGGGGCATGTTCTCAAAGAGGGAGCGCACCCCGCCTCGGATTTGCCGCACAACGGTTGGGAAGCGGCCGCCCAGTTCTTCATGGGCTACTTGCTGGAACAGTCGCTGAGCATCGACAACATTTTCGTGATCGCGCTGATCCTCAGTTATTTCCAGGTGCCGGCGGCGTTCCAGCACCGCGTGCTGCTGTGGGGCATCCTGGGCGCACTGGTGATGCGCGGAATCATGATCTCGCTCGGGATCGCCCTGATCGAACGCTTCGCCTTCACGATGTACTTTTTCGGGGCTCTGCTGTTGTTCACGGCCTTCAAGATGCTGTTCGCCGGTGAGGGGGAAGTGGACTTTGAAAAGAGCCGCATGGTCCGGCTGGCCCGGCGCTTCTTTCGGTTGCATCCCAGTTTCGTGCAGGATCACTTCTTCACGCGGATCGACGGCAAACTGGCGATGACTCCGATGTTCCTGGCCTTGGTGATCGTCGAGACCACCGATCTGGTGTTCGCCGTGGATTCGATTCCCGCCGTGATCGGACTGACGCAGGATTCATTTCTGGTCTTCACCTCGAATGTGTTTGCGATCTTGGGACTGCGCAGCCTGTACTTCGCACTGGCGGACCTGTTGGGCAAGTTCCACTATTTGAAATACTCACTGGTGGCCATCCTGGCGTTCGTCGGTGTCAAGATGCTGGTCCACGACTTTCTGCCCCACGGTCAGACGGGCCTGATCACGCTGCTTTCGCTGGCGTTCATCGCCGTGACCCTGGGCATCGGCATCGGCGCATCGCTGCTGATCCCGGAAACGCCCGATGTGGCGCACGAAGGCGATCCCGCGTAGACGTACTCAACGTCATGGCGGCTACGTACCCCCTGCTTCGCCTTCTCATTCGCGCTCCTTTTGATTCGCGCGGAAATTCTTTTGGTCCGCGCGAATCAAAAGGAGCGCGAATGAGGAGGGTTGTCGAACCGGGGCGCACGCCTGACTTCACACTCGCCCGACGCGCGCGGCCGAGCGCGCGTGGGACTCTGGCAACGCGCCGCCGGTCGGAGTGGAATTGCCGACCGGTGGGGTTATTCCAAGGCGACGCTGCGATCCTCCGCGCGAAATCTTCTGTCGTGCCAAATTGCGATCGTTTATGGAAACATGAGCTAGATTCCAACCGGAACCAGAAGTGACCGAGACGACGTCCCCGTCCGTCGTCCGGTGGAAGTCATTGGCGATGTTCTTCCCTTTCGAGTTGCCGGGGAACCCGAGGAATCTCATGCGCCTCCCTTCAAGACCGGTCTGCCTGCTGATTGGCATCCACACCTGTTGCCTGTGCCTCGGCTTTTGGTTCCTGTGCCAGATTGTCGTCTCGTCGACCGAGCACGACGCGGCGGAAGGGGCGTGGAGTGAGCTCGCATCCAACTCGGAAAAGCTGGGCGAATTCGTCGGCACGCTGACATCCGCGGACCTGACATCCGACGCTCCGGCCCAAGCCGAACTGCAGTCGCTGTCCAAGAATCTGTCCGGTGCCAGCCGGAAGGGCGTGATGCTGGTGAATTGGGACTGGGTCGTCGTGAATCCAATTTCGGCGTCGGCAGTGGACGAATGGAAGGTGGGCAACCGTGTGACGTGGCAGGCCGAGCACCGGCGGGATTCGGTCCACGAAAACCGGCGCGACTCGGCACCCGAAACGAATTGGGGCTGGCTCAAGACACCAACGGGAAACCGCGTGGCGGTCAGTCATCCGGTCGCCGACACGAACGCTCATCTGGTCGTCTACGATTCCGAACCGCTCACGCCCGCCTGGCGACAAGCGTTGTTGGCACTGCTGCCACTCGCAGCGGGAGTGGCCTTTCTGTGGACCTGGGTGCTGATGTCCGTCGCGACATATCTGTTGTCGTCGCGACTGCATTCGGAGGAGTCCCATCAAAAGACTCAAACCGAACACGACGCGCTCCGCAGTGCCCAGGATCTGCTTCGCACCCGCGATGCGGTGATCTTTGGGTTGGCGAAGCTGGCCGAATCGCGCGATCCCGAAACCGGGCATCACCTCGAACGGATTTCGCTCTATTCGACACGGCTGGCAAACGCACTGCGCACGCTGCCGAAGTATCAGCGCGTGGTGACGCCGGGGTTCATCCGTCTGCTGGGGATCAGCTCGGTGTTGCATGACATCGGCAAGGTCGGACTCGAAGACACCGTCCTGTTGAAGCCGGGTCGGCTGACCGACGAAGAACGAAAGAAAATGCAGCAGCACACGCTGGTGGCGGGGGCCTGTCTGAGGGAGATCGAGCAGCGCCTGGGGGCCTCCAACTTCCTGCAGACGGCGCGCGAGATCGCCCTGCATCATCACGAGCGCTGGGATGGAGCCGGCTATCCAGACGGTCTGGCGGGTGAGGCGATTCCGCTGGCGGCGCGCATCGTCACCGTGGCCGATGTCTACGATGCCCTCGCCAGCAAGCGGGTCTACAAGGAGGCGTTCCCCCATGCGGAATGCGTTCAACTGATCCGCGACGGCGCGGGGACTCAATTCGATCCGGAATTGGTCGACGTGTTCTTGTCGATCGAACCGGAGTTTGCCGCGATCGCACGACAGTTCGTTGCCAATCAACGAGCCGCGGCTGAACTCGCCGCGACCGTCGCTCCGCCAGACGCCAGCCTGATGACACCCGCGCAGGAGAGCGTCCTGCTCGAAACCGTCAGCCATTCGAAAACATGCAACGAGACATCGGGACTCTCGTCATCGGTGGCCTGAAGTCCGACGAACATCGTGGGGTACGTTTCCAACGTGCCAATGGTCTTCCAGCTTCGAGCCTGATGAAACCGTGCTTCGCGTGTCATTCAACAAGTTGCCCAAGCCGTGACCGACCATACATTCCTTCGCACCTAACTTGACCGGGGTTGATTGCTCATGAAGAAACTTGAAAAAGACGAACAGATGTTGGAGATCTCGCTGATCATCGTCACGCTGGGTCTGACATGCCTGATGTGGCGGCTGACCGGTTACAAGCTGGTGGTGTTGAACCTGTTTTATTTGCCCGTGGTGCTGGCCGGGTTTTACCTGGGGCGGTATCGCGCGGGAGTACTCGCCGCGTTTGCAGTGATCTCGGCATCGGTCGTGACGGCGCTGAATCTGAACGACTTCGCCGCCTACTCATCACCGCTGGTGATCGGTCTGGCCGTCACGCTGTGGGCCGCGGTCTTGGGGCTGGTGACGCTGCTGGTGGGGACGCTGAGCGACGAACGAAACCAGACACTGAAGGATCTGCACGAAGCCCATGTGGGGGTCGTGGAAGTTCTGGCGCGCTACCTGCAATCCGCCCATCCCAAACTGAAGGATCGCTCGAAGCGGGTGGCCGAGTTGAGTGAGGCGGTCGCCACCGAGTTGAAACTCCCGACGCGGGACTGCGACGACATCCGCGTCGCGGCACTGCTGTTTGACATGGAAAACATCGAAATCACGGCGCGGGTGATCCGCAAGGCCGTGGGTGATCTGGACACGAATCAACCTGATATGGAACAGCATTCGTTCCACGGCTCCGAACTCGCGCATTCACTCGGAACAGTCCTGTCCGGCGCCTTCCCGCTGCTGATGAGCCAGGGCGAAGCCGAGCCGCTGGGCCAGAACCGGATTCCCGCAGTGATCCCGCTGGGAGCCCACATCATTCGCGCCGTCCGGTCCTTCGACAACTACAGGCATGAATTGAAGTGGGGCCAGGGCGACGGAACCTCGACCGAGGATGTGATCACCGAACTGCGCCGCGACATCGAGGCCAATCATCCCGGTCACGTCGTCGATGCGCTCGAACGAGTCGTCACGCGCGAAGTGCGGCGCGTGGTCGAGCAGCAGCTCGCGATCGCGCAGTGACGAACTGCGGCACGACGGCCCGGCGTGTCCCCCTGCGGAACGACAGAGCCGTCACGGAACAACGGGTGGGGCCGGCTGCGACCGATGAGGTTCGCCGCCGGCTCTCTCCTTTTCGAGAAGTGTCTGAAACTGGTGATGCTGTCCGAACAGCCGCCGGGGCGAGGGGGTCGGGAGTCTTTTTCATGCCGCACCGTCTCGATTCAAGCATGCTTGCTCGATGTCGTGCGGCATGAAAACAACTCCCGACCCCTTCTCGGATCGAGCAGTGCCTGCTACTGACCGCGCACAGCCGTCAACTTCTGAACATCCAACGGACGACTCGCCGCCTCGATCTCCCGCAGCAGTTGTTCGCGCAGTTGCACCGCCTCCCGATTCCGGGCGATGGACCGCAATCGTTCGGACTGCGATTGGACCGACGCCGGCCTCTGCACGGCCTCACGCGAGGCCCGCGCTGTCCGTGAGAACTGCCGCGCCGACAGGATCAACCCCACGCACAACGTTCCGGCCAGCGAAAGCACAAGCACCATCGTCACCGAGAACTGTACGGCTTGAGCCGCCAGATCGACGATGACGGCCAGCCCGCTGGTCGCAGCCTGCGGCATCGCGCTCGCGGGATCGACCGAACAGGCGCTGGCTTGCGACGACTGAGTCTCGTTCACAATCTGTTCCATCGGCCGGGCCTGAAAGTGGTCTTCGCGCTCTCGAACGGTTTCGCATGCGGACGATCAACGACCCTCACACTAACGACGGTCCACGGGCGCACGATACCCCGGTTTCTCCAGGGCCGAAGTCGGCGAGGCGCAGTGGGGTGTGACAAGATTTCCTGGTGGGATCAGCCGGAACGCGCTAGCCGCCTGTTGAAAATCACCTGTAGGGTGGGACAAGCACGCTTCGAGCGCCGGCCCACCAATTGAAGTCGCTGTGTTTCATGGTGGGCCGGCGCGGCGAAGCGCCGCTGGTCCCACCCTACGTCCCTTTTTCAACGGGCTGCTAGACCTACAGCGCTAACCCGAAGGTCCGCATCGGATCGTGTTGGCGAGGACGATGCCTTGTCGGTCGAGGGCGGCGAGGGTGGATTTGGTGTGGCTGGTGCGGGCTTGGGCGTTGCGGTGCTGGTGGTATTCGATGGT
>JANMLE010001176.1:0-7041 GCA_031372385.1 Planctomycetota bacterium
CATCCGAGCGAACACGCGAGCACTCCCAGACCATTCAAGCCGAACGCGAACAGGATGATGCTCTGCCAGATGTTCCTGACCAGCGCGCGCGACAACCGCAACAAGCCGGGGAGCGGACGGAGCGGATCGCCCAGCAACAGGATGTCGCCCGCCTCGGCCGTGAGATCGGCACCGGCGCGGCCGAGTGCCAATCCGACGTCAGCGATGGCGAGGGCTGGTGCATCGTTGACTCCGTCGCCAACCATCGCCACATGCCGTCCCGCCTGTCGAGACTCTTCAATCCAGCGCGCTTTGTCGGCAGGAAGCTGTTCCGTGGCGACGTGATCGAACAGCCCCATCGCCCGGACCACGGCATCCGCGCGCTGCGGCCGGTCACCGGTCAGCAGCGCGAACTGAGTGATGCCTGCGGCCTGCAATTCACGCAGAACTTGCAACGATTCAGCCCGGATCGTCTCGCGCACGCCGATGACTCCGACGATCCGACCGTCGATCGCAACCACCAACGGCGATTCTCCCGCGGCTTCGCGGTCCTTGAGCAACGCGGCGACGTCCGCGGAAAACGCGATGTCACCGCGATCCAACATGCGGCGATTGCCGACGACGACGGTGCGCATCGTCGCGACGTCATCCACGGCATCGCCCGCTCCACTCAAGTCTCGATCCGAAACCTTGGCGATGACACCGGCCCCGGCGAACGATTCGAACTCGATCGGCGCGGCCACTCGCAACCCGCGTGCTTCGGCGGACGTCACCAGCACGCGCGCCAGCAGATGCTCGCTCTGACGTTCCGCGATGGCTGCGGCCCGCAAGACTTCGTCCGGACCAAGCTCGCACGTGGTGACGATTTCGCCAAGCGTCAGCGCCCCCTGAGTCAGCGTGCCGGTCTTGTCGAACGCGAAGGTGTCGACGAGTGCCAAACGCTCCAGCGACTGCGAGCCGCGAACCACCACGCCGCGCCGCGCCAACCACGCCAGCGCCGCCATCACCGCGGCCGGGGTCGCCAGCACCAGCGGGCACGGGCAGGCCACCACCAACACTCCGAGCGCCGGCAGGATTCCCCGCTGCCACGATCCCCCGGCGATGCGCCACCCGATCCACGTGCAGAGCGCCGCTCCCAACACCGCGGGCAGAAACCATCGCGCCAGCCGGTCGACCGTCCGTTCCAAATCGGCCTTGCGCGATGCCGCGGACCCGACCAGTCCGGCTACGCGGGCCAGCGCCGTGTTGCTGCCGATTTGCTCCGCGACCACCGTCAATGAACCGAATTGGTTGAGAGTCCCGGCAAACACCTTGTCGCCGGCGGACTTGTCCACCGGCAGGCTCTCACCGGTGAAGGCGCTCTGATCGACGGCCGACTTTCCCGACACCACCTTGCCGTCGGTGGGGACACGTTCACCCGGCCGGACCACCACGAAGTCACCGACGCGCACCTCGGCGATCAGGACATCGCGCTCGCGGCCGTCCTGAGTCAGATGAGCCATCGCCGGTTGCAGCGCAAACGTCTGACGAACCGCCCAGCGCGCCCGGTCGATCGTGTATCCCTCCAGACTTTCGCCGACCAGGGAAATCAACACGACCAGTCCCGCGGTTTGATGCTCACCCAGCACGATCGCGGCCAGACAGGCGATCGTCAGCGCCAGGTCGGCACCGATGCGGCCGGACAGCAGGCCGTCCAGCGCGTGATACAGGATTCTCGCCCCACCCAGCACGGCGGCCACCAACGCGAAGCGATAGCCGAACAGCGCGTTCGGCCATCCGGTGGGAAGACGAAGGGAATTCGTTGTGGAGCCGGCTGCGACTTGGAAGGCGGTTCCCGACGTCAGCCACCAGTCCGCGATCAGCAGCGCGGCGACGCAGGAAGTCAGCACGTACAGCGGCGCGGACAGGTAATGAAAACTGCTGCGGGTCGGACTGCCGGTGGCCGTCGGATCACCGCGCAGCATTTCGCAGGTGGATTCAGGGATGTAATGCATGGCCCCGGCAGTCTAAGGCGGCCCCAGAGGCGCGTGCCAGATGGCAAACGGGCCATTTCGCGATTGGGACGAGACGAGCGGCAATGATCAATCGACCCGCCACCGAGTTCACCCCGGTGGTTTAACGGCATTTGCACTACTCAACGACGCCGATCATGAACGCCGGCAAGTCCAGTAGTGCAAAAGCCGCCGAGCCACTGGGGCAAGCCCAGTGGCGGGGAAGCACACACTTGGCATTTTCCCAACATGTTGCAGAGGCGCGATTCGCACAACCCGACCGCGGTAGTGGCCTACCAAACCACGGTCGATCCCCCCAGGATCTTGACCGAAACGAACGATGCCGGTGCGAGGCGTGGAACGGATCTCTTGAATCCCGACTCCAACACCAGTCGTCCGCGGTGCTGCTTGTTCAGCGTCAGGGTGCCCACTTCCTTTTCGTGGACCAAAACAACCAATTCAGTTCCTTCCGCGAGCGGGACGTTGCTGACTTCGACGATCAGCGTCGCGCCATCGCTTCGATCGGTTTCCCCAAAGCTCTCCGAAAAGGAGACCGACCCCTTGGCCGTCGGATAGTTCCGGTGCCCCGTCAGCGGAAAATGCAGGCGTTGAACGTACGCTTCGCACGGAACCGGCCACGCCGCGGCGACCACCGCAACGACCAGTACGAGTGAACCCAGCTTCTGAAACATCAAGCACCTCGGAAACAGTCGACACGTGGATTGGTGGCAAGACCCGGCACATCAGGGCGCGGGCCGAGTCTATCCCGCGCACAAGGCGTTCGCCAGACGATTGTTGGCGGGATCGGTGATTGCGGGCCTCTGCCCCGGATCAGGCCGGTGTAAATCTGCGGACTCGCCGGAGTGAAATTTCGTTCGCGATCTGTCACGATACGCGACCGAATTCGCGCCCGCTTTCCGGGATGCCAAACGATTGCTCTGCACGGAGGTCTATTCGATGCTCGCCCCCAACACGATTCACCGCTTGGATTGCATCGAAGCCATGCAGCAAATGGACGAAGGATGCGTCGACCTCGCCTTCGCCGACCCCCCGTTCAACATCGGGTACGCATACGACGTCTACAAGGATCGGAAGGCGCCGCAGCAGTACCTCGACTGGTCGCGGCAGTGGATCGGGGGAGTCCACCGCGTGCTCAAGCCGACCGGCACGTTCTGGCTGGCGATCGGCGACGACTACGCCGCCGAGTTGAAACTGCTCAGCCAGGAGATCGGCTTCCACTGTCGAAGCTGGGTCATCTGGTACTACACCTTCGGCGTGAACTGCAAATACAAATTCAGCCGCTCGCACACGCACATCTTTCACTTCGTGAAGGATCCGAAGAATTGTACGTTCAACGGCGCGGCCATCGCGGTCCCCTCGGCCCGGCAAACGGTCTACGCGGATCCGCGCGGCAACCCAGCCGGACGCCTGCCCGACGACACGTGGATTCTCCGCCCGCAAGACCTGACCGATGGTCTGAACCCCGACGAAGACACGTGGTACTTCCCGCGCGTCGCCGGGACGTTTAAGGAGCGAGAAGGCTTTCACGGCTGCCAGATGCCCGAACAGTTATTGGGCCGCATCATCAAGGTCTGCTCGAACCCTGGCGAACTCGTTCTCGACCCATTCAGCGGCAGCGCGACGACGGTCTCCGTCGCCAAGAAACTCGGCCGCAACTTCCTCGCCTTCGACATCAGCGACGAATACATCGCGCGCGGTTTTGATCGCCTCTCCAAAATCGAACCGGGAGACAACTTGGACGGTGCCCCCGAACCGAAGGTCAGTGCTCCGGCAACGCCAAAGGAACCAAGGCAGCGGAAGCCAAAGGGAAGCACCGCGAGTGAGCACCCCGCGAGTCCGCCGGAAGCCGGCCGGAAGAGCCGCTCGAAACGGCCAACGCCGGCACCCAAGCCACCGGTCAACGATCAAACGCGACCATTCAATTTCGACGATGCCACAGAGTGACGATGCCACAGAGTAAAGTAGACGGGAATTGTGACCAGGCAGCAGTCCAAGATGACTCTGCTTTGAATTGTCTCCAACAGTGCCGCGGAGGTTTCAGAATGCGAATTCTGGTGGGATGGGACAACCCGGATCAGGCGGATCTGGTGTCGATGTATCTGGGGCTCGGCGACCATGAGTTGAACGTGGTCCTCGGCGAGGAGGAGCTGCTCGCACAGGTGAACTCGGACGAGCCGTGGGACGTCCTGTTCATGGCGATCACCCTGCCGGATGTCGAGGCCGGGTACGAGACCTTCAAGAAGATCAGGCGGCTGCGGCCCAACATGCCGGTCGTGGGGGCGTGCAACAACGGCGACGTCTACCGCGTCGTCCGCTTCATGACCAACGGCATGACCGCTTATGCCATCCGCGATGAGCAGGGTGACTACCTGTTCATGCTGCTGGCCGTCTTGGAGAGCGCCGTCGAGGCGGTCCGGGCGCTGCAGGATCAGCAGGTGGCCGAGAAGCTGCGCGAGGAGGTTCAGTCCGTCCGCAAGCTGCAGGAATCGATGATCCCCTCGCACATCGACGCACCGGCTGGCTGCACGATCCTGGCGCGGTACGAACCGTCGCAGATCCGCGTGGCCGGCGGACGGGTCGTCACGATGGCTGGTGGCGATTACTACGATGTCTTCACCCTGGACGACAATCAAATCGTGCTGCTGGTCGGCGATGCCTCGGGGCACGGCATGAAGGCGGCCATGTCCATCATGGTCATGCATACTCTCGTCCGCATGATCCGCACGCACCGCTATGAAAACACGGCGGCGTTCGTCACCGAAATCAACAACCAGCTCTGCCAGCATTCGGTCGTGAACGAAGAGGGGGGCTTCATCACCCTCTGTTACGGACTGCTGCGGCTGGACACCAACGAGTTGCAATGGACGTCGGCCGGACACCCGATCCCGCTCGTTCAAGACCTGGCGACCGGTGAGATCCGGGCGCTGGCGGCCGACTCGTCCGCGGGACTGCCGCTGGCGATCTATCCCGACATCGACTACGACACGTACACGTACAAACTGCCCGAAACGTACCGGCTCATGTTCTACACCGACGGACTGCAGGAAGCGTTTCCCGAACACAAGGCAACCAAGACCGGCGAGTTCGGCGTGGACGGGATCATTCAAACATTGCACTCCCGGCAACAAGACCCGCTCAAAGAGGCTCTGCAGGCGCTGTTCGACGACTCCGAAGCCTACACCGAAGGATCAGGCCGGCACGACGACACGTCCGTGGTGCTGCTCGAACGCAATGGCGGTGCGTGACCGCGTGAGGCGTATCGACCTGAAGGCCGCAAACACGGTTTATCCGCTCACCGAAGGAACCATCCCATGCCTGATCCGAATCGCCGCGAATTCCTCCAGTCCGCCGGGCTGCTCGCCGCTTCCTCCGCATTGCTGTCATCCGAGCGCGCCTTCGCGGCCAATGACACGATTCACGTCGCCTGCATCGGCGTCGGTGGCCGCTGCCGCAAGCTGATGGAGACGCTCCGCAACATTCCCGGCATCAAGATCACGACCATTTGCGATATCTGGGATCATCCGCTTAGCCTGGCCAAACCGCTGGCGGACGCGCAGGCGACCGTGTCGAAGGACTGGCAGAAGGTTCTGGACGACAAGAGCATCGACGCCGTCGTGATCGGCGCCCCCGATCATTGGCATGCCCCGCTGACCCTCGCCGCGTGCGCGGCCGGCAAGGATGTGTATGTCGAAAAGCCCCTGACGCACGATCTGTCGGAAGGGGCCGCGCTGCTGGAAGCCTCCACGAAGCACAAGCGGATTGTCCAGGTCGGCACGCAGCAGCGGTCGATGCCGCACATCATCAAGGTCCGCGAGCTGGTGCAGTCGGGACACATCGGCAAGGTCGTGCGGGTCCACATGAGCTGGAACCGGAACCAGGACCGCTTCAAGCGCAACATCCCCGCGCTCGACTTCAAGAGTGTCGAATGGAAGAAGTTTCTGGGCAACGCCAAGGACCAGCCGTTCGACGAATACCGCATGCTCAATTGGCGCTGGTTCTGGGACTTCGGCGGCGGGATCTTCACCGACCTGATGGTCCACTGGATCGACGTCGCGCACTACGTGCTGAACGTCGATCATCCGGAAAGCGCCGTCAGCATCGGTCAGCACATCAACAGCGAAGGGGTCTGGGAAACCCCTGATGCCGTGCAGAC
Organism: Planctomycetota bacterium; assembly: GCA_031372385.1. GTDB lineage: Bacteria > Planctomycetota > Planctomycetia > Planctomycetales > Planctomycetaceae > Schlesneria. Next base: position 6,145 of record JANMLE010001176.1, read on the forward strand.
CCTGCTGACCTATCCCGGCAACATCCAAATGCACTTCGAGGGAATGTTCTCCAACGCCCGCAACGGGGCGCGGATCGAGTTCCAAGGAACCGACGCCTCGATTCACGTCGACCGCGGAGCCTACCAGGTGATCCCCGAACGCAAGTCGAAGGTGCCGGCCTCCGAACTGATTCTCAGCACGGAACCGGGCTTTCGCGGAGCTGACTTCTACGACAAGCCCGATGGTGAACTGGTCCACCTGACGAACTGGGTCGACTGCCTCCGCAGCCGCAAGCAACCAACCGCTCCCATCGAAGCGGGAGTCTCGGCCGCATCAGCCGCGCACCTGGCGAACGTGGCCATGCGAAATGGTGGCTCTGCCCAGTGGTCCGATCAACTCCGGCCCGCCGGACGCAAGATCTGACCGGCAACGAAATCAACTGACACCGCCATTCTGGCCAATCTCAACCGCACCGCGCGGCTCTCGTCCGTCCGTCATCCACAAAGGGCAATCAGACTCATGGCCAAGCACTCACCCCGGTTTCTTCAGATCGTCGAGGCGGTCCGCGTGAACATTCACGAATGCTCGGTCAGCGACGTTCATGACCGGCTCGCCCGCGGCGAACAGTTCCTGCTATTCGACGTGCGCGAAGAAAGCGAGTACGCCGCGGGACACGTGCCGGCTGCGAAGTGGCTGGGCAAGGGGATCATCGAACGGGACATCGAATCGATCGTCCCCGATCCGGACACGGAACTGGTCCTGTACTGCGGCGGCGGATTCCGCTCCGCACTCGCAGCCGACAACCTGCAGAAGATGGGCTACACCAACGTCATCAGCATGGACGGCGGATTTCGCGGCTGGAAAGAAGCCAACTACGACATTGTGAAGTAGGCCGGAAACCGACTCGATACCCGCAC
>JANMLE010001191.1:0-5383 GCA_031372385.1 Planctomycetota bacterium
AGCAGCCGCGACAACACCTACATTGTGATGGAGCATTTCCGGGCCTCGAACGTCAAGCTGCAGTTGAAATCGGACATGCGCTCCGTGCATGTGCGGGTCCGCAAGTTGTTCGAATCCATCTGCCAGGCACTGTCCCACGTCCATTCCAAGGGATGGGTTCACCGCGACGTGAAGCCGGACAACGTGCTGATGAACAAGGCGGGTGAAATCCGGCTGGTCGACTTCTCGCTCTCCAGCAAGGAGGTGTCGGGATTCGTCAAAATGGTCGGTGGCGGAAAGCTGAAGACGATTCAGGGGACGCGCACGTACATTGCTCCCGAGACCATCCGCAAACAGGCGCCGACCTTTCAGACGGATCTGTACAGCCTGGGCATCCTGTTCTTCGAAGTGTTGACCGGACGCACGCCCTTTCAAGCGCCGACACCCGAGGAACTGCTGAAACGGCACTTGCGCGACGAGCCGCCGAATGCGTCGGAATTCAATCCGAACGTGACGCCGGAAATGGACCGCATCATCTTGAAGCTGCTGAAGAAGAAACCGGCCGATCGTCCGAAGAGCGTCGATGAGGTCTTATCGGAGATCAAACGGATTCGCATCTTCAAGGAGGATGTGCAAGAGGTGTCCGCCGCCGATGAGGAAAAAAAGTCACAGTCGATGGACGCACTCACCGAACTTCGCCTCGACAGCCGGGCCGATGCGAAACTGAGCTCGATGCTGCAGTCAAACCCCGTATTGGCGAAACAGTTCGCCGAGGAAAAGCAGGCCCAGTCCGCGGCCAAGAAAGCCAAGGCGGCCAACGTAGCCACGCGGGCCAAGGAGTCCACCGATCGGGAGGCGGCCAAGGCGGCCGGCAAGGCAGGGGCCGCTCCGCCTCCTCAACCGATGATGCCTCAGCAGATGATGCCCATGCCCATGATGCCGCAGGGGTACATGCCTCAACCGGGATACCCGCAGTTCCCGCCCCAGCAATATGGGATGCCGCCGGGGATGATGCCGCCCGGTATGCCGGGTTACGCGAATCCTGGTGCTCCGCCGCAGCCGGGGTTTCCGCCGCCCGGAATGGTTCCGCCCGCTGGGGGGATGCCTCCCGGATATCCGCCGCAACCAGCGCCTCCCATGCCTGTGGCTCCTCCTCCAGCGCGGCCCGTTTCTGTGCAGCCGGCTCCTCCCGTTGCGGCGATTCCGTCTGCGTCACCACCGCGCTCGGTCGCTCCCGCAGCGCCGACTCCGGCACCTGTCAAACCGCCGGCTGCAACAGCCCCGGCGGCTCCGCCCAAACCAGCGCCGGCACCAACTCGACAACCGGCGGCGGCGAAGCCGGTTCCCGCCAAGCCAGCCGCGCCAGTCAATCCGGATGAGTTGGAATTCATGACGGAATTGCCGGACATTCTTTGATCGATGGCGATGCGTATCTTGGATGGTCATGGCAACGGGCTGCTGGACAGGTTGGCTCATTGCGTCAGCCGGAATCGGCGTCGCGACCATCAGCCCCTGCCCGGCTTGCGCCACCCGGCTTTTGGCCGGCGACTTTGACGGTCCGGCGTCCCTGACCGAATTGCCCGGTGTGCCTTGATCTGCTATAGCTACGGCCCGTTTGGTCTGGGCCAAATTGTCTTGATATTCGGGCTGCACAGGAATCCGGCCGCCGCCGGTTTTGGTGAATGGAAACTCGTAACAGACGCGCCGCGTCGGCTTTCCATTTGACGTCCGCTTTTCATTTGAACTTGCCGCCGCGAAGCCGGATCGTGCCACGGAGCTTGGTCGTTCTTCCCGTCGTCAACTGGTGATCCTGGTATTCCGACACATGAAACCACAGTTCGTATTGCCGTTCGAAAAGCCAATCGCCGATCTCGAAGAGAAGTTGTCGGATCTCGAATCGCAACCGAATCCCACTCCCGCGACGCTTGATCTCGTCCGCAACACGCGGGTGGACATCGCGAAGCTGAAGCGCGAGACGTACGAGAACCTCGACGCCTGGCAAACCGTCCAAGTCGCCCGGCATCAGGAACGTCCGCAGGCGTGGGACTACATCGAACTGATCTGCGACGAGTTCGTCGAACTGCACGGCGATCGCGCGTTTGGCGACGATCACGCGATCATCACCGGGTTCGCGAAACTCGACGATCAAAAGGTGCTGCTGATCGGTCAGCACAAGGGACGGAATCTCAAGGAGCGGACCGAATGCTTCTACGGCTGTGCGCATCCCGAGGGGTATCGCAAGGCGCTGCAGAAGATGCAGTTGGCCGCGAAATTCGGCGTGCCGATTGTCTGTCTGATCGACACCCCGGGCGCGTATCCGGGAATCGGTGCCGAAGAGCGCGGCCAGGCGTATACCATCGCCGTCAACCTGCGCGACATGTCCCGGCTGCCGGTGCCGATCGTCTGCGTGGTGATCGGTGAAGGGGGGTCGGGCGGGGCGCTGGGACTGGGCATCGGCGATCACATCGCGATGTTGCAGTTCTCGTACTACTCGGTGATCAGTCCCGAGGGCTGTGCCGGGATCCTGTGGAAGAGTCACGTGCATGCGGACAAGGCCGCCAAGGCCCTCAAGTTCACCGGCCGCGACCTGCTAAAAATGGGTGTCGTCGACGAGGTGATTCCCGAGCCGCTCGGCGCCGCGCACCGGGATCACCGCGCGATGGCCGGAACGCTCAAGGCGACCATCGTGCGGAACCTGAAGACTCTGTCGACGCTGTCGCCGGAGGATCTGCTGGCGCGCCGCTACGAGAAGTTCCGCCGGATCGGCGTGTTCGAAGAACAGGTCGTCGGCGAGTGATCTTCAGGCGGACATGCGCCGCTTGCGAGCTGCGCGTCGCGGGATGGTTTTTCAGACTGTCCGCGTCCGGTGCATCGGTGGACGGACGGATTGAATATCCGTCCTACGGAAGAATCGCTGGCGCGCCGCTTCGAGAAGTTTCGCCGGATCGGCGTGTTCAAGAAACTGGTCGCCCGCGAGTGACCGTCCCGTGTCGGACGCGGCTCGCGTGTGACGGTCACTCGGGCGCGCCGGCCGCGACAATCCAAGCCGTCCTCCACTGGAATCTGACGTCGCTTGTCGGCGCTGACATTCTCATGGCGGGGCAGGCCGCCGGGTGGCGGCGCGGATTCCAATTTGAGATTTGAAGGAGTTGAGATTTGAATCGTCGGTTTGATCATTGGGGTATCCGATCGTTCGTCCGTGGTGGCGACCTTCGCGCGCATCGACGGCGTTTTTCACCCGACAGCCAACGTCCGATAATGTCCGTTATGTTTCCTTTCTCGATCAAAAACGCCTGATTTTCAGGGGTCTGGGCGGCGGGCGGTTGCCACCGCGGATTGGGCGGATGATTCGCGGATCGTCCCGAGTTTCGGATCCGAGCCATCCACGTCGTCACCGGGTCTGGTGAGGCGGAAAGGACAGCGGCGATGAATCGCCGCTGTCCAAAGTCAAAACTCTTTCCGGCTGTCGACGAGCAGCGTGACCGGGCCGTCGTTGACGAGTTCGACGTCCATCTGTTCCTGGAACCGGCCGGTGGCGACGGTGATGCCGCGGCCGCGCACTTCGGCGACGAAGGCGTTGTACAGGCTGACCGCCAGCTCCGGCCGTGCGGCCTTGATGAAGCTCGGTCGCCTTCCCTTGCGGCAGTCGCCGAGCAACGTGAACTGACTGACGACGAGCATCGCGCCACCCGCCTCGGTCAACGACCTGTTCATCTTTCCTTCGTCGTCCGGGAAGATCCGCAGACCGGCCAGCTTCTCGGCCAGGTAGGCGGCGTCGGTCTGCGAGTCGTCCTCGGCGACGCCCAACAGGATTAGCAGACCCAACCCGATCTCGCCGGTGATCTCACCCGAGACGGTGACTTTGGCGCGGGAGACTCGTTGGGCGACGGCGCGCATGATGGGGGAACTCGTGATTGCGGGATTGAAAGTGCGACGCGGCGGCGGTGTTGTTGTAGGACAGGTTTTTTACCTGTCCGTGACCGGGGTGGCCAGGTCGGGGGCGGACAGGTAAGAAACCTGTCCTACGGGGCCAACTCGGCAACCCAATCGTTGCCCGGCTGGTTGAGGATCAGTTGGCGGATCAGGACGGCGGTCATCGGGGAGAGTTGCAGGCCCGCGCGGAAGTGGCCGGCGGCCAGACTCAGGTTGGTCGTTCCAGGGACGCGACCGATGCGCGGCAGACCTCCCGGCGCGTACGGTCGGAGTCCTGCCCAGCATCGTTCGAACCGCGCGTCGTCAAGCGCCGGGACCAGTTGCCGCGCGAACTCGATCAGCCCCGCGACGCCGGCGGCCGTGGTCCGCTTTTCGAATCCGACGCGCTCTTCCGTGGAACCGATCAGAATGCGTCCGTCGGGACGCGGCACCAGGTATCTCGAACCGACTTCGATCACATGGCGGAACAGGACCGAAGTCGTTTCCAACAGGACGATCTGACCGCGCACGGGTTCGAACGGGATGTCGTGTCCGGCACGCTGCAACAGCATCCGCGACCACGCGCCGCCAGCCACGATGAAATCGGCGGCATGAAACTCACCGCCCGCAGTCTTCACGGCCGTGATTTGTTCCCCCCGACGCACGAAATCGACGACGGGGGTTCCCGCGCGCAGATCGATTCCGGCAGTCGCGCATGCCTGATGCAGCGCCTTCAAGTGTCGCGGATTGCGCACCTGGCCCAGATCGGGCAGCAGGAATCCGGCGGTGATTTCGGGATTGAGTGCCGGCAACCGCTCGTGAAGTTCCGCGGCATTCAACGGCTCGGCAGTGACTCCCTCGGCCCGCCACGCGGCGATCTTTTCAGCCAACGAATCCGTTGAACCGGGCAGTCGCACTTCGACACCACCGCAGCGATGGAATCCGTTGTCGATGCCGGTCTGCGAGCGAAGCGCTTCCGTCCATTCCGGCCACAGGACGTGACTGCCGCCGCGCAGGCGGGCTTCAACAGTCTTGGCGTTAAGGGGATTGCCGGGGGGCAGGATTCCGGCACCAGCCCAACTGGCCTCTTGTCCAAAGAGCCCCTGCTCCAGAACCTGGACGGAAACACCGTGCCGCGCCAGTTCCCAAGCAATGGAGAGCCCGATCACGCCGCCGCCGATGACGATGACATCACGGGCAGGGGGGCGTTCGTTCATGGTCGGTAGTCAGAAGCGGCCAGCGCTGTGCGGGAATTGAAGCGGGACAAGTGCAGGTGTAGTGCGAGGCCAACGCCTGCGCCTTACTTCTTGCCCTTCTTGGGTGCGCCTGCTGCGGGGAGCGAGTTGCTGTAAGCGATCGCCAGTGACTTTCCATCGGCTTTGTACGCGGCCATCAGAGCCGCTTCGGCCTTGTCACCGCTCTGCAATCGTTTGACGAACACGCCGAAGTTGGCCGGACCACCGCGCTTCAGCAGGAAATCGACCAGCGTGAA
>JANMLE010001201.1:0-2093 GCA_031372385.1 Planctomycetota bacterium
TTCAACAAGACGATCGTCGAATACCTGAAGTTCGCCCGCATGTTCAACGAAAAGTTCCCCGGCTTCGACACCGACATCCACGGCCTGGTCGAGGAAACACGAGACGGCAAACGCGGCTACTACGTCGACTGCGTCCGCCAGAGCGGTCCGGCCAGAGGCATGACGTGACAACACCGAAGAGCACTGTCGAGCGAAGCCCCGCGCCAGCGGCACTCGGCGCATCGCCGTTGAAAACCAGTGCCGCGTCACAGCTTGATCTTCGGGTAGACGGAGGTCAGCTTGCAGCGGGCATCGTCGATTTTCATTCAACGGCCCGCTGGCGGGCTAGGTCGAGTCTTGGTGGCGGGATTCGAGTTCGGCGAGAAGGATCGGTTGTTTCTTTGTGGAGCGTGCTCGGCGCATGAGGCTGCGGCGTTGGAGCGACTGGAGTTGGCTGACGTGAGGAGTGGCGTTACGGAAGGGCCGCAGGTCAGTGGCGGTGAGCGGTTCGGGGTGACGCTACTGGAGATCCAGAGCGTGAATCAGCGACGGGCCTTCCAGCACGATTCGCACACCGGCGTGGCGGCGTTCGTGGATGCGGCGTCCGTGGGCTTGGGGGCAGGGCTTCCGATGTGGTGTGTTTCCACGTTTGTAGCCGAATTCGCAAGAATTCGGATCGTCTGACTGATCGTCCGAATTCTTGCGAATTCGGCTACAGGCTTGGATTCTCGGCATTTCACACCTCGGAAGCCCTTTGGCTTGGGGGTTGCGAAACCAGCGTTACAGATCGAGAGGATCTTGTGATGGCTACGTCAAACTGGCTCTCCGCCATTCCTGTTGAACAACACCCGTGAGCGGCAAGGTGCTAGCCGCCGGTCAGGCAGGAAATCACCGGCGGCTAGCGCCTTGCCGCTCACGTCCCACAACTTTCAACAACAATGGCGGAGAGCCGTAAAACTCCGTGGCAACAACCACGAAATCCGCGGCACAACGTTTTCGGATAGCCTCTCACTCGCTTTTGCGTCGTGCTTGTATGGGGACAAACATTCATCTGCCGCTCGCCTGACTCCTTCAGAGTCGACAACAACCCGGTCATTCGATTTCACCCAGAATTGAGATGCACACCCCAGAACAATCACTGTTGAAAATGCCGCGATGGCATCGAAGACCGGCCCGCCGCACCACAGCTATTCAGGAGCATCTCCCAATTCACGCCGAAGCCGCAACAGAACGCGCGACTTGGCAACTCGAACGGAACCGGGAGTCATCTCCAGATCGGCGGCCACGTCACCGGCCGTGCGTCCCAGGACGACGACTCCCCAGAACGCCTGCCAAGTCCGGTCGTGGAACTCGCCCCGAATCGACTCCAATGCCTTTCGCAGCAACTCGTCCAGAATTCCATCATCGGTCAACGGAAGTGGTTCGCCGCTCAGGTTGGGGTCAAGAATCTGATTCAGCTTGAGCAGGGCCTCAGAGCCTCCCACGGCGGCCGGCTCCGCAGCGCGGCGGCGGAAGTGATCGCGGACTTTGTTTCGCGTGATGGTGAAGAGCCATCCACGAAAGGTGTCGACGGGACGTTCTTTCCGGAAACGGTCCAGATTGCCCGCCACAGACAAGAACACGTCCTGCAGTAGATCCACGACATCCTGCTCCGCAGCGCCGCATCGCCGACACCACGAGGCCACCAGCGGCGCGTACAGTCGCACGAGCCGCTCCCAAGCCTCCGGGACCGCGAGCCCGGCGTCGGCCAGCAGGCTGCGCGATGTCGAACCGCCGGACCGCGGGCGGTCGTCGGGGATGTCGTCAGCGGTCATCCGGACACCCCCTTTCGCCGGCGTTGTGTCACAACAATCACGGCGGCGCTGATGATCAGCAGCAGCGATGAGATCGTCCCCATGATCAGGAAGGCGCCGCGCAAGCCCGTCCGCGTGTTGTCGATCTCGCGATCGAGCGGCCGGACGATCTTGAGGACTCCGACGACATCTCCCTCCTTCCAGTCCTTCTTGGGACTGCGGCTGTCGGGATGGTTGTGGCAGCCGATGCAGCTTTTCTCCATGTGCCGCGCGGAGTAATACAGCAGCTTCCGCCGGCCGTCATCCGATTCAAAGCGGGCG
>JANMLE010001218.1:0-5741 GCA_031372385.1 Planctomycetota bacterium
GACTGATGCAGGACTTCGAGGAGCAGGTCGAAGTCAAAAAGCTGGCCGAGAAAATCGAGGAAGTGACCCATGCCTAAAGACAAACGCGACGTTGAGTCGGCCTTGGAAGCCAAAGGCTTTCAGCCACAAACAGGGGATCACAATTACTTCGTTTATTGGTCGGTCGAAGGGAAGAAGTCGATGGCTCGCACCAAGACCAGTCATGGTTCGGGCCGGGACGTCTCCGACGACCTGCTTGCTAAAATGGCCAAGCAGTGTGGATTGACGAAGCCTCAATTCCTGCGGCTGATCGAATGCCCGTTGCAGCGACCTGAGTACGAGACCCTGTTGCGTGCGGCGGGCCGACTCTGAGTTCTTCCTTCTTGCGGCACGGCACTCAAACATGGCCAATCGTCTGTCGGAGAAACATCTCGAAGACATCGTCGTCGCGGCGTTGGCGGCCTGCCCAATGTCTCGCGAACGACCGAAGACCGCGTTTGATGCGCTGACGCTGCTCGACGCCGAAGAATTGGCGGCGTTCGTCCAGACGACGCAGCCCAAGGAATGGGCAAGGCTCGCCAAGCAGTTTCCGGGGACCGAGCGTGAGACGCTTGCGGGGCAAGTCGCGGCGGTCATTCAGAAGCGCGGGACGCTGGAAGTGCTGCGCGGCGGCGTGTCGTTCAATGGCATCAACCTGCAACTCACCTTTTTCAAGCCGTCCGCCGGCGGCAACCCCGAACATCAGGCGCAATACGCCGGGAACCGCATCGCCTCGATGCGGCAGGTTCACTTCTCGACGAAGTCGCCGGATCAGTCGATTGACGTGGTGCTGTTCCTCAACGGCTTGCCGATTGTGTCGGTCGAGTTGAAGAATCACTTCACCGGGCAGAACGTGCAACACGCGATTGCACAGTATCGCAAGCGGGACGCTCGCGAGCCGTTCTGGAAACGCTGCCTCGTCCACTTCGCCGTGGATGACGACGCGGCCTACATGACCACGCGACTGGCCGGCCCCGACACCGAGTTTCTGCCGTTCAACCGCGACACGCAAAACCCGGTCATCCCGGAACGATTCGCGTCCAGCTACCTGTGGGACGACTTCACCGACGAAGACGGCGAAACTCATCCGGGCGTCTGGCGAGCCGACTCCCTGTTGTTGCTCATTCAGAACTTTCTGCACTCCGAACGGGATGAGAAGACGGGCCACGAACGATTCATCTTCCCCCGCTTTCAGCAGTGGCTGGTGGTGCGTAAGCTGCTGACTCACGCGAAGTCGCACGGCAGCGGGCACAACTACCTGATCCAACACAGCGCCGGCTCCGGCAAGAGCAACAGCATCGCGTGGCTGGCTCATCAGCTTGCGAATCTCTGCGGCGGCGACGGCGAGCCGGTCTTCGACAGCATCATCGTCATCACCGATCGGCGACTGCTCGACCGGGCGTTGCAAAACACGATCAAGCAGTTCGAGAAGATCAAAGGAACGGTGTCCAAGATCGACCGCAACACCAAGCAGCTTACGAAGGCACTGGAACGCGGCGACAAAATCATCATCACCACGCTGCAAAAGTTCGGATTTGTTGGCGAGCTGGCCAAGCAACCGGGCAAGAAGTTCGCCGTGATCGTGGACGAAGCCCACAGCTCGCAGACCGGCGAAAACGTCAAAGACCTCAAGCTGGTGCTGACCAGCGAAGAGCAACTCAAAGCGGCACTGCAAAAGGACAACGAAGGCGAGACCGAAGATCCGCTCGAAGCCGAGTTGGAGAAGATCCAAAAAGCCCGACAGAAACTCCCGCACCTGTCGTTCTTCGCCTTCACCGCCACGCCGAAAGACAAGACGCTGGAATTGTTCGGCACGCCGGACAAGCGGGTGAAGAAGGGTTATCGGCCGTTCCACCAGTACACGATGCGACAAGCCATCGACGAGGGGTTCATCCTCGACGTGCTGGAAAGTTACACGACCTACAAGACCTACTTTGAACTCGTCCAGAACGAGAAAGCCGAAGGCGAAAAGCTCGTTGAGAAACTCAAGGCCCGGCGGCTGCTTTTGGAATACGTGGACCAGCACGCTTTTGCCATCCGCCGCAAGGCCCACATCATTGTGGACCACTTCACTCGGAACACGGCTCGCAAGATCGGCGGGCAGGCCAAGGCAATGGTCGTGACGCATTCCCGCGCTCACGCCGTGCTCTACAAGCAGGCCATCGACGAGGTCTTACGCGAACAGAACCTCACGTTCGGTGCGCTCGTCGCGTTTAGTGGCACGGTCACAATCAACGAACAAAAATACACCGAAGAAAACATGAACCCGCCCGGCACGGGCGACATCGCCGAAGCGTTCAAGAATCCGATCCAACGGCTGTTGATCGTGGCCAACAAGTTTCAAACCGGTTTCGACCAGCCGTTGCTCCACACGATGTACGTGGACAAGAAGCTGGGCGGCGTGGCGGCAGTCCAAACTTTGAGCCGCCTCAACCGCACGTTCGCACCGCTCAAGCAGGACACGATGGTGCTCGATTTCGTCAACGAGCAAGAGACTATCAAGGCTTCATTTCAGGACTACTACCAGCGCACGGAACTCGAAGGCGCGACGGAACCGAACAAGCTCTACAACCTCAAGTACACGCTGGAGCAGATGCGCGTCTTCACGGCGGACGACGTCGAACAGTTTGCGCTGTTGTTCATCGTGCAAAAGGTGACGTCGGAGAAATTGCAGCCGTTCTTCCAGCAGATTGCGGCCACCGGCTACGCCAACCTCGGCTCGGAGCACAAAGGGAAGAAGGAGTATGAGCAGGAAGCCGCAAAGGCGAGGGACAAGTTCCGCAAGGAAACCGCCCGCTACGTGCGGCAGTACAGCTTCATCAGCCAGATCATGACCTTCACCGACCCGAAGCTGGAGAAGTTTTATCTCTTCGCCAAGCTGCTGCTGAAGCAATTGCCAGTGGACAAACAAACTCTGCCGCGCGAAATCATGGACATGATCGACATGGACAAGTACCGCACGCAGGAAGAGCAAAACGGTCGCATCCTCCTCGCGCCCGAAGATGCCACGTTGGACATGACCGACGACGACGGCCACCGGGGCGGAACCGAAGAGGAAAAGGAGAAACTGAAGGTCATCGTCCAGAAGCTCAACGCGGACTACGGTGTTGCCTTCGAGGAAGCCGACCGCGTGGTGAACGCCATCAAGCAAAAGCTCGAAGAGGACGAACCCCTGCGTGCGGCATTCAAGACGAACAGCATCGAGTTCCTGAGAAAGCAGAAGCTCCAGGACAGCATCAAGGATGCGTTCCTCAGCAACGCTGACGAGTTCCTAAACTTCATGTCCAAGACGGAAACTGACCCGGCGTTCGGCAAGTTCTTCTTTTCAGAGATGTTCAACTGGTATGCGCGAACAGTTTCGGCGAAGGCACCGTCTCACGAAACTCCATAGACGGCTGGCGTAGTTCGCTTGTGCTCGTGTCGCACAGCAACTCCAGAATTGAGCCTCGTCGGGAATCAGTTCGGAGTCCTCCCCGTTCATCTGCGCCGTCATCCGTTTCCCCCCCAGTTCGCCGATTCAATTCAGGGGAACGGTTGCGCACAGAACCGGTTCATTGCAATATCGAATCCTGTGTTTCATAACCGTAGCGGTTGATGTGCGCGGCGTGCTCGATTGGTATCACCAGCGCGGTCCACGCCGCTATCTGGGCCGGTGTCGCACGGGGATCTGCGATTGCTGCTCGAATCTTGGCGGCCTTCTCGGCCTGATACTCCCATCGCGGTCGACCAGTGCATTTGGTGGTGAAATCCGGCCATGTTGCCGGGGCGGGCGCTGGGGGCAGTTGTCGCTCAAGTTTCGCCAGTCGCGATTTTGCGTTCATACTGTCGCTCCTTCGGTCCCAGTGCCCCGGCCGGGGCCAACATTGCCTCAAACTTTGCCAGCCATTCGCGCCAGTCGTTACATGTGGTCTCGCTCGCCCCGCGAGGATCGGCGAGCATCATCTTCAGTCGTCGGCACATCTCACGCTTCATGTCATTTCTGGACGTACCGCACGCTCTAAACATAAGGAAATCGGCAGGCCAGCCGTGTTCCAGTGCGGGCTTGGCGGGAAACCGCATTTCGAGTTTCGCAAGTCGGCTTCGCATTGTCATTTTGGTGCTCCGGCCGAATCCCACTCATACCTCGCCCCGCGGATCGGGTGAAGTCATGCGGGCTTCCAGTTCGGCCAAACGTTCTTCAATCGAAAGTATCTCCCTGCTTCGGAACAACAGTTCGGCAACCGCCCGTGCAGAGCCGAGACGTATTCCCGGCGGGTTGCTGCCATCCAGCAACTCGCAGAGACACTGCACCGCCTTGCTCATGATATCGCTGAGCCGCCCGCTGGCCTGATCCAACATCCCCCTGCGAAACGCCTCAACACGGCTGCGGAACTCCGGTTCATCAAGCCGTCGACGCACCGTTGTGGCCGAACACCCGGCGAGCTTCGCCGCCGCCGTCTGAGGTTCCCCTCGGGCGATGGCTTGGACGATCACGTCATCCTGATTGTGGCGACTTTTCCCCGCCATGATTCAACACTCCGAAAGAATGGGGGCAACCAAGGAACCTAACCGTGAGGTGCCAGAAACGACACCAACCGAATGTGACGAAAGACGGTCCCCGATGAAAACAAGCGCGAGGCGGGCAGTCGGGGAGTCAATCGTTCAGGATCGACCACACGCCTCGGGTTCTGTCCTTCGTTTCATGTCCGTTTCATTTCCAGAGCACGAACACGGGTTCTGAGTTGTCACCGTGCCAACGATGCGGTTTCGTGAATCGTGCTGGAAAACAGGTTCATTCTCGACTACCGTTGATAGCCCTCAGTCGTACGATGTAGCCTACGGGTCGGACTCACAATCCAGTGAGGTTCACCCCTCGTGAGGGTTCGAGTCCCTCCTTCGGCAGTCCACCAGAACGCCTGACGCAAGTCAGGCGTTCTGCATTGCGGGCCGGTGAATCAGGAGCCTCTCATGAGTCGAGCCGACGATCTTGTCCTGCTGCGGGAATACACCGACAGCGAAAGCCTCATCAAACACATGCTGGCGGTTGAAGCGGCAATGCGCGCCTACGCCCGGCTGTATGGGGAGGACGAGGACAAGTGGGGAACGGTCGGCTTGCTGCACGATTTCGACTATCAACGCTGGCCGAACCCGCCCGACCATCCCTTGCAGGGGGCGGCCATTCTGAAGGAACGCGGTTATCCCGACGACGTCATTTACGCGATCAAATCGCACGCGGACTATCTGACCGACTGCCCGCGCGTGTCGCGTCTCGACAAGACGCTCTATGCCTGCGACGAACTGTGCGGCTTCATCACGGCGTGTGCGTTGGTCCGTCCCCAGCGGTTGGAGGGTCTGACGCCGTCCAGCGTGAAGAAGAAGCTCAAACAGCTTTCGTTCGCGGCATCGATTCACCGCGAGGACATCACGCGCGGAGTCGCCGATCTGGAACTGGACCTCGATCAGCACATCGCGTTCTGCATCGCCGCCATGCAGCCCGTGGCCGCCGAGTTGGGGCTGCTGCCGGCTGTCGAGTGACGGGTTGAACTTCGCGAGTCTCGCGGCATCGTCCCGCGCGAAGGCGTGTCCCGTCGGGGGGGGGGCGGGGGGCCTGTTGGCCGTCGCCGACACGCTCCGTCCGACCGCCGCCGCCGCCGTACAACAGCTCCGGGAACTCGGCCTGACACCGCTCGTGATGTTGTCGGGCGATCATCCGGCGGTCGCGGGACACATCGCCGCAGAACTCG
>JANMLE010001264.1:0-4110 GCA_031372385.1 Planctomycetota bacterium
GTTGGCGCACTTCACGTCCTTGCCGACAGCGGTCGGTGGGACATAACCGGCCGTTTCGCACATCGGACAGACCACTTGCAGCGACCGTCCCTTGGAGGGATTGGGCATCGCCTGAATGGCGGTCTTGGCCCCCGGTAGATCGGCATCGAACGGAAAATCATCGGCAGGCCCCGGCTTGGCGGCACCGGGCTTCGCACCGGCTCCCGGTTTGGCGGGGACCGCTGCGGCGGGCTTCGAAGCCGTGACGGGGCTCTTCGCAGTGGGCGCTACCGCAGGCTTGGAGGCCGATGATTTGGCGGCGGGCTTGGAACCGGGTTTGGCCTTCATCGACGAGCCGCAGAACGGGCAGTCCTCGACATCGTCATCAATGACCGACTGATGGCACGAAGGACAAACGGGAAAATCCATGATCGCGGGTTCCTCGCTGAGAGACCTCAGTGGAGATGTTCTGGAAATCGAGTCGGGCAACCGTGTCTTCGACGATGCGTCCGGGACAAAGTTCCGGCGTGCGCGCGGGACGAGACGGATTGGAACCGGATTCTAGCGAACGATCAGTCACGGGGACAAACCTGCACGCCGGTTCTGATTTGGAACGGGTGTGGCAAATCCTACTGGCAACTCAATCAGCCGCAGGGCGCTAGCCCCGGTTCGGAACTGCTACCCGTCCAGAACCGGACGCTAGCGCGTGCCGGCTAATACCGCCAAGCCGTTACGGCGTGCGACGGGGCGGCTTCGTGGCCAGTGCCTGCCACAGGGCTTCGCCTTCCACCTCGATGTTCCACGGGATGTAGGCGGCGATCGTGTCGACTCCTTCGCGCAGAGCCAGCGTGCGGCGGAGCGCCTGGTTCAACGACTCCAGCTTCCGTTCGAGTTCCCGCTGTTCCTGGATTCGCGCCACGCGCTCCTGGCGGGCTTCGTCTTTCTCAAGCTTGTGATCTTGCTCGGCCTTGTGCCGGCGCGCGACCAGATCCGCCTGCTGTTCCCGCAGCTTGGACAGATCCTGTTCGATCTTCTTGCGCTCTTCGCGGACCTTGTTCAGTTGTGACATCCGCGCAGCCCGCGCTGGCGCTGTTTCCGGGACCAGCGCGGTCAGCGTGGAGGTGCCTCGGATAACTTGGGTCTGGCCGTTCTGACCGACAATCGCGATGAAGTGTCCGGGCATGACTTTCACATTCACATTCGGCTTCGGTTTGCCGAGCTTCAGTGCCGCATCCGTCAGCTTCTTGAGGGATGGCCGCAGCTTTTCAAACTGCGCGCTGAGATCCAGCGATTCCTTCAAGACATCCTTGATCGCGTCCACGTGCGACAGTTGGTCGCGTGACAATGATTGACCCGCGTCGCGCATTTCCTCGCGCAAATCATCGATCCGAGTTTGCAATTCGTCACGCCGCAACTGATGACCGGATTGAAGTCCGTCGAGGGGAAGATCCGCCAACTGCAGCAATTCAGACTGACGCTGGCCGACCTGCATTCGGCCGCTTTCACACGCTGCCCGCAGGCTGTCGGGAAGCCGCTTCAGGATGTTGATCGAGGTCAGCTCGACGGACTCGGCGACTTCCGGAATCTGCCCCGGTCCCGTCAGGTAGCCGAGAGCCCGTCCGATTGAAAGGGCCGCCTGTTCCTTCTGCGAGTCCGGGGGATAGTCATCATTCGAGGTTGCCAGCAACCGGGAGATGTGGGCCAACTGGTCCAACCCGCGTCGCTCGTCGTGATTCAAGAACCGGCCCCAGGCGACGGCCAGCGCCGCCGGAAGAAAGGGGACGTCATCCAGGCGCGCGGCGGTCTGAAACATGTCGATCGCCTCGGCAAACTGTTCATGCTTCCACAGCGCCAGTCCGAACGCATAGTCGAGGCGCGGATCCCCGGCGAACTGAGCCCGTGCCGCTGCATAATCCCTGCGTGCGAATTCCAAGGACAGCGCCGACGGACTGGTGTGCGCGATCGCTTTCAGTAAACGATTCCGATGGCCGCTGTAGAGCATGCGCGGCTTGGATGTCTCGGCGGCATGCCATTGCACGGGATAGTCGAAATCTTGCCAGGACAGGTTCACGAGCAACGCCGCGGTTTCGAGCATTCCCTCCGTGGAATCAACCGCGTCCTTTTCTGGCATCCCCGCTGGACCGGCACTCGGCCGACTCTCCCCGATAGGCATTCCGGCCTCGCTGGCCACGGCATCGCTTGGAACAACCGCCGGCCCGTCGACCCGTCCCTCGACCTTCGACGCAGCGTCCGGGGACTCGCCATCCAGCGCGGCAACCTCATTGGCGGCGAGCGCATCACGGGATTGTCCCGTCACTCTTCGACGCGGCGGTGAGATTTGGGCATCGGCCGCCAGCGAGCTCATCCGATCCAGCGGCCTCGCCACGGGATTGGTGTCGGCCATCAAGGGCGACTCCGCTTCAACTGGAATCGCAGGTGCGATGATCGGGCGGACACCGGACCAGCGTCGCGCCTGGCGCATCACATCCGGGCCGATGGTCTGTCCGATCGCCACCAGCACCAGGCCGACAACAAGCGCCACCACCAATGCAATCAGACTCCGCTCGGCAACGCTTCGGGACGCGACCGGGCTCTCGACGGCGGGAGGCACGTCCGACGGGGCAGCGCTGTTCTGCGAGGATTCCATGAGTTGATGTCCGCTGAACAAGCCGAAGTGATGTGCGGCATCATCGCCTGACCGCCATCATTCGTCCACATGAGAACCGCAGTCGTCTGCAAACGAGCGCCTGCGATCACGATTCTGAATACGAATTTCGTCCGCGGGATTCAACAGGTTTCCGGCGGGTTGGTTCCGAATTCCCGGCGATGAACTACAATTCCGGCCGAATCTCGACAATGGTTTCTGGTGAAGAGGTGCTGTGGTGACAGACTTGGTGACGTTGAACGTTTCGGCCGCCGTCCGCGACCGTTATTCCGATGCAGCGAAGGATCGAACCGCGGATCTGTGTTGCGCGGTGTCGTACGATGCGAGGTATCTCGCCGCCATCCCCGAGGAAGTGCTCGAACGAGACTACGGCTGCGGCGATCCCTCGAAGTACCTTCAGCCGGGCGATTTGGTGTTGGATCTCGGTTCCGGTGGAGGCAAGATCTGTTTCATCGCCGCGCAGGTCGTCGGGCCGACCGGCCGCGTGATCGGAGTCGACTGCAATGACGACATGCTGGCGCTGGCCCGCGGATCGCAGTCGGAAGTCGCCCGGCGCATTGGCTATTCCAACGTCGAATTCCGCAAGGGACAGATCCAGGATCTGCGGCTCGATCTCGACCAACTCGATGCCCACCTGCGCGAGCGACCGGTCTCGACCAGTTCCGACTGGCTGCGGGTCCACGAGCAGGCGGACGAATTGCGCCGCACGATGCCCCTGATTGCCGATGAATCGGTGGAAGTGGTCGTCTCGAACTGCGTCCTCAATCTGGTCCATGCGGAAGATCGCCGGCAACTGTTTGACGAAATCCACCGGGTGTTGAAGCCCGGCGGCCGCGCGGTGATCAGCGACATTGTGTCCGATCGCGATGTCCCCGCCGATCTGCAAAACAATCCGGAACTCTGGAGCGGTTGTCTCAGCGGCGCCTTTCGCGAGGATCTGTTCCTGGTTGCGTTTGAAGATGCGGGATTTGCTGCTTTGGAAATCCTGGAGCGTCAAGCGGAACCGTGGCGCGTCGTGGAAGGGATCGAATTCCGCAGCCTGACGTTGCGCGCCCACAAGCTGTTTTCCAATGACCGTGTGGAGGACGCGGATGCCGTCGCCGTGACTTACCGAGGGCCGTGGAAGTCCGTGCAAGACGACGCCGGCCACACGTATTGCCGCGGCCTGCGAGTCGACGTTGGCCCAGCCACGGCCCGCGCCCTGCAACGTCTTCCATATGCCGGCCAAGTCATCGTCGTCGGTCAGTCGGCTGAAGCCGATGCCAACCAACAACCCGGCTCGACCTGCTGCCTGCCGTTGGCCGCGCCCACGGGTTGCGGAACGACAGGCTGCGGTTGAAGGCACCGCCCCTCTCAATTTCAAGGGCTGTGCAGTTTCTACTTCCGAGAGTTGCATGGTGTGTTGTGACGCGAGCGGTGTCTCTTTGCCACGGCCCGGTATTACGGCTTCGCCTTCTCATTCGCGC
>JANMLE010001378.1:0-11973 GCA_031372385.1 Planctomycetota bacterium
AAAGTGAAGAAGAGGCGAGAGTTCTGATCCCAAGTGACCGCCAAGGAACGACACGCGACGTCTTGCGATGCTCTGACCGCAACTCTCTTCATTTTCGTGTCTTTCGAGTATTTCGTGGTTCCTCATGAATAATCCGGGCTAACCGCCGGTCTGCTGAAAATCACCGGCGGCTAGCGCCTTGCCGCTCACGTCACACAGAACACGAATCGCGGACACTCCTTTTCACAATCTCGCCTACTGTTTCCGTCCGTCACTCTTCCAATCGCCAGCGCGGATCGAACACGTCGGCAAACACCGCTTCCTGCGAGAAGCCGTCGCCGGCGGCCGTGAACTTCAGCACGGCGATGTCCCCCAGCTTGGGAAACAAGTTGGCGTTGGATGCCTTGAACTCCGGTTCATGAAACGTGTGGCCCGAGTTCACCACGACGTATTTGTTGGGATTCAGCGGGTTGGGATAGATCAGCGCCACGCCGTGCGTGGCGGGATCGTAGGGAGTGCCGTTGACCTCCAACCCGGTCTTCGTCCATTTGACCGGCAGGCGCGCGAGCACCCTGGCCAGCACCGCATTCGAACCGGGGTCGCCGAACAGGACCAGGTTCTTTGTTTCGATCAGTTCATCCGTGACCTGGGTGTCATTCACGACGGGAACCCGGCCGCGCATCCACTTGTCGAACTCGCCCTCAAATCGCGCGAGTGTCCATTTGGCCCAGTCATTGTGAGCCGCCGACCAGGGCGTTCCAGTGGGCCGCACGCAGACGAACGGTGACATGAAGGCGTCGTCGATCGGGCCCTGCAAATTGTGGCGCTTGCGCGGTTCGTCGCCATCGACATCGTGGGCCGCGTACTTGTGCGACTGGTTGTAGTCCCAGCCGATCCAGCCTTCCTCACGCTTCTCAAAGTAAACGCCGGGCAACAATCCGCCCGCTGCGGAGCCGAGAACAAGCGGCTTGCCGCCGTCGATCTCCACGGTCGCGGCGACATCGCGCATGACCTGCAGGACGGAGACGTTCTTGGTTGAGATCCTGAGTGTGTCGGTGGTCCCGTCGGCCTCCGCCTCGACGATGCTGGCCTCGTACGACTTGATCTGTTCCTCGACGATCAGCCAGTCGGTGCTGTTGTACTTCAGCGTGTGGGTGATAAACCGAATCTTCGCGGGCGCCGGATAACGCGGGCGGCCCGTCGCGGTGTGTTCCGCATGAAACGCCATAAACTCCTTCAGGCTGTCCGGATGCCACTTGTGTTCGGTGTTCGGTCCGATCAGCCGCGGGATCGGGACTCCCAACTGCTCACCGCGCTCGTGCATCGTCTTGGAGGCGAAGATTTGCTTGTCCAACTCGCCGCCGTAGCCGATTGTCGGCACATTGAACGCGTTCAGTGCGTAGTCCTGAGCGTCGTAGATGCGCGTCAATTTCTGGTGCAACGGAGACAGCGGTTCCTTGAGACCCAGGTGATGGACGGTGTCGCAGAACCCCGCTCCGGCACCGACGGATGACCACAGCGACGGCCGGTGCAATCCGAGATGCCAGGCTCCCGCGCCGCCCATCGAGAATCCGCGCAGCGTGACACGGCGATCGTCGATGCGGAACAGCCGTTTGGTCGCGGCCATCGCTTCCAGCACGTCGGTCTCACCGGCCCAGCGGTAGGCGTTGTTGGTGCGGCCGAAGACGTCCAACTGGATGTAGTCGACTTCCCCTTTCAACGCCTTGCCCTCGTGACTGTGGATGAAGCTCACCTCGTTCAGAGTGTCTCCGCGGCCGTGCAACTCCACGTGCAGCGGCCAGCGTTTGGGCGGCTTCGGGTCATATCCCTGGGGGAGTCGGATCGCGAACGGTTGGACGGACCCATCAACGTCCGAGTAGTAACCGAGGATCGTGGAACTGGTGCGTCCGTACCAGTCGGGCCGCGATTCCGGCAGATCGCGGGCGCGCTCCAATCCGGTGTCGAGGATCTCGATCGTCCATTTCGCATAGTCGGGTTTGTAGAACTCGTTGTGCCGGACGATCCAATCGGCGGCCTTGGCGAAGACTTCGACATCCGCGACCGGACGCACATCCTCGCGGCCCGACTTCAGCTTCTCGACCGCCGCGTTCAACTCGGTGAGCTTTTCGAGAATCGTCTTGGCCTCGCCGTGCGTCGGTGCCTGAGCCTCTGCGGTTTGCGCGACACCAGCAACAACCAACAGACATCCAGCAACAAGGGCGAAACGCATCATGCCAG
This sequence comes from Planctomycetota bacterium, assembly GCA_031372385.1. GTDB lineage: Bacteria > Planctomycetota > Planctomycetia > Planctomycetales > Planctomycetaceae > Schlesneria. The sequence goes on from JANMLE010001378.1 coordinate 2,218, forward strand.
GCTTCTTTCCAAGGTTTGATTCAGTCCGAACTGTTGTCATTCGAAATCGACGTGAGGCAACAAACGCCTCGATGAAACACGGGCTTGAGTGACTGTCGACCGAGCGAGTTGTCACTCCGACTTCACTGAACGCAGCGACGCCAACGTGGCAATGGCGATCATCACGGTTCCAACAGTCCAGCAGCCGAGTCGATAGGTTTCGCTCATCTTGCCTTGCAGCATGATACTGGTGATCTGCGGATTCTTTTCCATCAGACGAACGGTGTCTGCCCGCAGCGACCAATCAGACAGCGGGGGAATCGCGATCAGCAGCGCGCCCAGCGAGATCAACACAATGGCGATCGGTGTCTTCACGGTGGTCTCCGGTTTCAGGGCTGGGTTGTAATCGGCGCGGTCTCGCTGGCGACGAACCCCGACGTCTTGTGGCTGCCATCGCAGAACGGTTTCTTTTGCGAATGGCCGCAGCGGCAGAAGGCGATGTTGTTCTGGGCGCTGGTGTCGTACTTGTTTCCCAAATGATCGGTCACTGAAACGGGACCGGACACAAGGATCGGGCCGTTCTCGCGAAGTTTGATGACCACGTCGCTCATCGCTTGCCTCCGTCGATGCGGGACTTCCAATCAAACGCCAGATCGAGCGCGGGGGCCGAATGAGTCAGCCCGCCGACGCTGATACGTTCGACCCCAGTCTGAGCAATCGCGGCCACAGTTGCGAGTGTCACCCCGCCGGACGCCTCCAGCAGGACATGCGGTGCCACCCGGTCGCGCAGACCAACGGACGCGCGCAGCGAATCCAGATCCATGTTGTCGAGCAGCACGATGTCCGGGTGTCCCCGCAGCGCGTCTTCCAACTGGAGCAGCGTGTCGACTTCGACCTCAATGGAGACACCCGCCGGACTGCGCTGGCGGGCGGTTTCCACCGCCAGCGCGATGCTGGCCGATTCGGTCCAAGCGGCCAGATGGTTGTCCTTGATCAGGACGCCGTCATACAGCCCCATGCGGTGGTTGATCCCGCCTCCGCAGCGGACGGCGTACTTTTCCAAGGCACGCCAGCCCGGCAACGTCTTGCGCGTGTCGAGAATCACGGCGCGGGTTCCCTGAACAGCGTCGACAAAACGGCGAGTCATCGTGGCCACGCCGCTCAGATGGGTCATGAAGTTCAGCATCGTCCGCTCACCCGTCAGCAATGTGGCGAGTGGACCAGAGACGGTTGCGACCGCCGCGCCTCGTTCGATCGCGTCGCCGTCGCGCCGGTGTGCGTCCCAAAGCATCGTTGGATCCAGCCGGTCGAACACCAGGCGTCCCCCCGGCGATCCGGCCAGCACGCCATCCGAGCGTGCGACGACTTGGACCGCCGCCTGTTCCTCGGGGCGAATCAGTGCCGCGCACGTCAAATCTCCGGCAGGCCCCAGATCCTCAGCCAGCGCGAGACCGATCAAAGTCTCGGCGGCCGATTGCTCATCAGAACGAAAAGTGTCTTCGACCATCAACGATGTTCCCAGCGGGAGACGGCACCATGTTGCGTCGCCGATCATGCCGGATGTCCGTCCGCCTTCGCAACCCACGGTCACGGTCCCCGAATGGCGCTTCAGGGTTGGGGGTCGGGCGTTCAAATTTCAAAATTGGCCGAGCGATGGTCAAAGCCACCAATCATCAATGGCGGCCAATTTTGAAATTTGAACGCCCGACCCCAGTTCAATCCACCCCACATCCTGCCCAGCTTCAATAAGGCCATGGCCCTGCCCACTGGCCCGTTCGCTGGCTTCGAGGCAGGGATTGTGTTATCTCTTTTCCGCTCGACTTCAGGCTGCCAGCCATCGGGTTCGGCGGCGGTTTCACTGCACCAGATCCCCCATTGATGGATTGCTCACGGAGCAAGACGGACTTCACGATTCCCCACGCCGTTGCCGATGTCGCCTGAGTGGTGAATGAATGGAAAGAGTTGGCCCATGTTGGAATTGATAACGAATCTGCAGGCGTTGCTCGTCGCCAGTTGGAATGTGGTGGTCTCACTGTTGGGATTGCTGCTTCCGTGGACTCCGCTGATCGCCTGGTTGGCGTTCTGGCTGCTGGCCGTGAATTGGGTCAAGCTCCGCGCGGTGATGATTCAGGGGGGCTGGATCGGGGTCGTGTTGCTGGGACTGATGATGGTGCTGGTGTGGGGCGTGGTGGCACCCCCGACCGCCGGTTCGCACCATCTGTTTGGATTGCATGTCAGCAACTTTGTCGGGAAGACGGTTTACGTCACGGCGCTGTTGACGATCATGTTTCTGTGCGGTTCCGTCCAGCTATCGGGGGCTTGTGGAAAGTTGGCTGAGTTCCCGGAAGATCTTTCTCCTGACGATCATGGTCACGGTGATCACGGTCATGGCGACCACGGTCATGGAGATGATGCCCACGGTGGCCATGACAGCCACGGACATGTCAGTCCGCATCCGGCGGGGCACTAGTTCGGCATTGAAACCAGCGTACGGTTTGCCTGGGGCCTGACGCGGTTCGCCCATTTATGAATCTGCCCGACTCGCCGACAGAGCCCGTCCGAAAACGATCCCCTCATCGAATGGTTCCCTGAGGGGGCAGCAGGAAGGTTGACCGCTGGATGTTTGCAAAGCACGGCGACTTGATAATCCGTGTCTGGCCCGCAGTGCTGCTGGTGTGGATTGGCGCGGTCATCGTGGCCTCCATGTTCGCCCCTCCGTTGTCACAGGTTGTGGAGACGCAGGAGTTCGCGTTCCTGCCGGGCGACGTTCCGAGTCATGTGGCCGAACGGTTGTTCCGCCAAGCCTTTCCCAAGAAACTCGTTCCCAGCCGGATTGTGATCGTTGTCCGGCGGCACCCCGGTCAGTCGGAACAGCTTCAGGAGGGTGATCTCGATTGGATCGACGATGGCGTCGATGAATCCGATCCCGACCGCGACTTCGAGTTGCGGGAACGGTTGCTGCGAATCGCCGAGGAAGCTGGGGGACTGGCGCAATCGGATGACGAAACGGAGTCCGCCGAAGTCGCCGCGCCGAAACTGGCGGGCTCGCGCCGATCGTCCATCTCGGCGGTCCGGACCTATCGGGACCGAACCCTCGGCCGGCTGCTGCGCAGTCAGGACGGCAAGGCCACTCTGGTGCTGGTCGAACTCACCACGGACTTTCTGGATTCGGGCAATCAATCCACGGTCGGTGCCATCGAGAAACTGTTCAAGGACGAAGAGTTTCGCAAGCACATTCCCGCGGGTGTGGACTTGTCACTCAGCGGCGAGGCGACCGTCGGCCGCGACATGCAGCGGGCGGCCAAAGACAGCGCCAAGGCGACCGAACAACTGACCGTGGTGCTGGTGGTGATCCTGCTGATCGCCATCTATCGGGCACCGCTGCTGGCCTTGATTCCGCTCTTGACTGTCGGCGTGGCGGTGAAACTGACGATGTCGCTGCTCATCCTGATGGCGGAGCGTGGCTGGGTGACCCTCTTCACCGGGGTCGAATCGTACGTGACGGTCCTGCTGTACGGTGCCGGGGTCGATTACTGCCTGTTCCTGATCGCACGTTACAAGGAGGAATTGGATGGCGGCGTCAGCTTCAACGAGGGGGTGACGAATTCCGTCGCCAAGGTGGGGGCCGCGATCGCCGCCAGCGCGGGGACCGTCATCTGCGGGATCGGGATGATGATGTTCGCGGAGTTCGGCAAGTTCCGTCAGGCCGGCTTCGCCATTTCCTTCGGGCTGGTGATCGTGCTGCTGGCGTCACTCACCTTCACGCCGGCGCTGCTTCGACTGTTCGGACGTTGGGCCTTTTACCCGCAGATGCGCACCGAACGGGTCAGCAGTTCCGGTGGATGGTTGCCGACGGTCACTCTCGCCTCGCGGTTGGGAGACGTGCGGTGGTTGCAGAACATCTGGGAATCGGTCGGCCGCGTGTTGCTGACACGTCCCATGACCCTCTGGTTGGTCAGCATCGGGCTGATGCTGCCGTTCGCGATCGTGGGGGTGATCTTCTACACGCATCTGAGTTACGGCCTGCTGACCGACCTGCCAAAGTCTGCGATCAGTGTCTCCGGAACGCGGGCCGTCCAAGACCACTTCCCGGCCGGAGCAACCGGTCCGACCACCATGCTGCTGCAAAACGACAGCATCGACTTCTCCCAATCGGGCGACGGCGAGAACCCCGGTGGAATGGACCTGATTCACAATGTGACCACGGCGCTCCACGAACGCCGCCATGAATTGCAGTTGGCCGACATTCGCAGCGTGTCGCACCCCTACGGCGGTGGCGAAACGCTGGAGCAGATCCTGACGGACATCAAGAACCCGGTGCGTAAGAAGGTGACCCGCGACCGGATCATCCAACACTATGTCAGCCGGCAGGAGAACGTGGCGAACCACGTGACCCGGTTGGAACTGACCGCCACGCTCGATCCGTTTTCGCGCGACAGCATGCAGCATCTGTCAGACATCCAGCGCGAGATTGGCCTGCTGCTGGAAAAGCATTCAGGGTCGGGGACGAAAATCCTGGTCACCGGCTCGACGGCCAGCATCCGCGATTTGAAGACGGTCACCGACGGAGACCAGATTCGCATCGACATCCTGGTGGTCTCCAGCGTGTTTCTGATCCTGGTGGTTCTGCTGCGGAAGCCGGCAATCTGCCTGTACCTGATCGTCACGGTGCTGTTCAGTTATCTCGTGGCGCTCGGGGCCACGTACACCGCTTACTGGGCGTTCGATCCGGCCAACTTCGCGGGCTTGGATTGGAAGGTGCCGATGTTCCTGTTTACGATCCTGATCGCCGTCGGTGAGGACTACAACATCTTCCTGATGACACGGATCGAGGAAGAGCAGCGCGTGTACGGCCCGGTAAACGGTGTGATCCATGCCCTCCAGAAGACGGGGCGGATCATCTCCAGTTGCGGAATCATCATGGCGGGGACGTTCTGTTCTCTGGCCGCGGGTTCGCTGCGCGGCATGTGCCAACTGGGATTTGCACTCGCGTTCGGAGTGCTTCTCGACACGTTCGTCGTTCGGCCAATTCTCGTTCCCGCGTATCTCGTCCTGCTGCACAGCGGACGGTTCGGCCGGTTCGGACGAATCCTCGGCGCTCATTCCCCGGTCACGGCGGAGACGAAGCCCTCCACCAGCCAGCCACTCCCTGCGGAAAACCCCTGATCGACCGACGAGGCCGCCCGTCGGCCGCGACTTCACTTCGTCTCACCATTTTTTTGACGGATCGCGATCCGATGTCGACCGACCGCCATGCCGCCCGCCGTTCCAAGCTGACACACTTGATTCGCAAGGCCGGTGTCGGTGCGCTGTTGATCACCAATCCCCGAAATGTCACGTACCTGACCGGCTTCACCGGTGAGGACTCGTACCTGATGATCGGTTCCGGCAAGTTGCAGATGTTCAGCGACAGCCGGTTTGAAACTCAACTGCGCGACGAGTGCCCCGACATCCCGGCGGAGATTCGCACCGCGCGAACGCTGATGCCCGACTTCCTCGCCACGCTGTTGCCGAAGTTCTCTCTGACAAACGTCGGCATCGAAAGCTCGTCGATGGTGGTCAGCGTGCGGGATCTGTTGGCGGAGAAGTTGAAGCCGGTCGAACTCGTCGCGCAACCCGGTCTGACCGAAGAACTGCGGATGATCAAGGATGCCGACGAAATCGCCGAGTTGCGGGCGGCGGTCCGTCAGGCCGAGCGGGGATTCGACCTGATGCGATCGTCGCTCGTCATCGATCAAACGGAGCGTCAGGCGGCGCACGACCTCGAACACGGGATGCGGCGCTTCGGGGCGTTGCGGGCGGCGTTTGAGCCGATCATCGCGGTGGGGGACCGGGCGGCGTTGCCTCATTATCGGGCCGGACTGAGGCGATTCGACGAGGCGGGTTTTGCCTTGGTGGACTGGGGCGCGGTCAGCGGCGGCGGATACCACAGTGACTTGACGAGGCTGCTGGTCACAAGTAAGCTCCCGCCGAAACTACACCACGTGTACGGAGTTGTGTTGAAAGCCCAGCAGGCCGGGATCGCCGCGATCCGGCCGGGGGCGCGGTGTCAGGATGTGGATGCCGCCGCACGCAAGGTGATCGATCAGGCCGGATACGCCAAGTACTTTGGTCATGGATTGGGGCACGGAATTGGCTTGGACATTCACGAAGGGCCAAGGCTCAGTCCCATTTCCACCGACGAACTGAAGCCCGGCATGACGGTCACCGTCGAGCCCGGGATCTACCTGCCGGGTGTCGGTGGAGTCCGGATTGAAGACGATATCTTGGTCACGCGCGATGGCTGTGAAGTCCTTTCCTCAGTGCCGAAGGAAGCACCCACCGCAGCGGGGTGATGGCGTCAGGTTCGAAGAGCAAGTGTGATGTGAATTCCGGGTGCGCGAGCGACCGGAACCCTGTAAGGCGAGCGGCAAGAGTTGGATTCCCCGCCACTGGGCTTGTCCCGGTGGCTCGACGGCTTTTGCACTACACTGGATTCTCGGCAATTCAAGTATAAACTCGGTGGCGGGGTAGACTTGAAATAGCCGCTCGCCTAAGTGAAACGCAGAGTCCATTCCGGCAGGCGATCAGACAATCCGACAAACAGTAGTGTCTGGCCAACCGGCCCGGACCATAGACCGATAAGAGGGATTCGCATGGCAGATCCAGTACCTCCCGGCGATGCGCCATTCGATCTCGACAGGGTGAAGCAACTCGTCGAGATGATGGAATCGCATGACCTGACCGAAGTTCATTTGCGGCGCGGCGACGAACAATGGCGGCTGCGGCGCGGTCCGCGTGAAGTGGTCCATGCCGTCCCGCAACAGTTTGCCGTACATGCCCCGGCACCGGTTCAGGCTCACGCCGCGCCGGCCGCGGCACCTGGTCCCGCTCCAACGGCCGAAGCGTCGGGTCTGATCGACATCAAGAGTCCGACCGTGGGCACTTTCTACGCTTCGCCGTCACCGGGCGAACCGCCGTTCATTACGGTTGGCTCGGCCGTGACCGCCGAGACCATTGTCTGTCTGATCGAAGCGATGAAGGTGTTCAACCAGATTCCCGCGGAAGTCAACGGCACGATCGCCGCGATCCTGGTGAACAGCGGTGATGCCGTCGAGTTCGGCCAGCCGCTGTTTCGCGTGCGGCCATGATTCCCCGCTCCCGCATGCAACGGCGGCCTCCCCAAGTCCGGGGCTGTTGACCGCGCCCCACACCCACACGGATTGTTCCTCAGCATGTTTCAACGCATCCTGGTCGCCAATCGAGGCGAGATCGCTCTCCGGATTCTCCGCGCCTGCCGCGAGATGGGAATTGAAACGGTGGCCGTCTGCAGCGAGGCGGACCGCGGCGCCGACTATTTGAAGCTCGCCAGCGAATCCATCTGCGTCGGTCCCGCCCAGGCCTCCGGCAGTTACCTGCTGATCAAAAATATCATCAGCGCCGCCGAAATCGGCAATGTGCAGGCCATTCATCCCGGCTATGGATTCCTGTCCGAGAACGAGCACTTCGCCGAAGTCTGCCGCAGTTGCAACATCGAGTTCATCGGTCCGTCGTCCGAGGCGATGGGCAAGCTTGGCGACAAGGTGACGGCCAAGGAGATGGCCAAACAGGCCAAGGTCAACCTAGTCCCCGGCAGCGACGGGCTGGTTGAAAGTGAAGAGGCGGCGCTGGCCATCGCGGCGAAGATCGGCTACCCGATCCTGATCAAAGCCACGGCCGGCGGCGGCGGCAAGGGAATGCGGGTCGCCCGCAACGACATCTCGCTGAAAACGGGGCTGAAGCAGGCTGCCATGGAAGCCGAGAAAGCGTTCAACAACGCCGGCGTGTACATGGAGAAATACGTCGAGAATCCCCGCCATGTTGAAGTGCAGATCATTGCCGACCTGCACGGCGACGTGGTTCATCTGTGGGAACGCGACTGCTCGACCCAGCGGCGGCACCAGAAGCTGATCGAAGAATCGCCAGCCCCCAACCTGCCGCAGTCAGTGCGTGAAGACATCTGCAAGGCGGCCGTCCGCCTGATCAAGTTCGCCAACTACACGAATGCGGGAACCGTCGAATTCATCGTCGACAAGGACAATCAGTTCTACTTCATCGAGGTGAACGCGCGCATCCAGGTCGAGCACCCCGTGACCGAAATGGTGACCGGCGTCGACCTGATCCAGCAGCAGATCCGCGTCGCGGCCGGTGAACCCCTTCCTTGGAAGCAGCGCGCCATCCCCTGCAACGGTCACGCGATCGAAGTGCGCATCAACGCGGAAGATCCCGACAACGACTTCCGCGGTTCACCGGGACGCATCACGAAACTGCGGGTTCCCGGCGGCAACGGCGTCCGCTGGGATTCGCACGTTCACGAGGGATACGTCGTCGGCCCCTACTACGATTCGATGATCGGCAAACTGATCGTTCACAAGCCGTCCCGCGTCGAAGCGATCGCCTGCATGAAACGCTGCCTCGACGAATTCGTGGTCGAAGGGATCAAGACCACCATCCCGCTGCTGAAGCGCATCCTGAACAATTCGGCGTTTGTGGAAGGCCGGATGGACACGACGTTCATCGAACAAAAACTTCTGGTGAAATAAGTCCCATGACTCAGTTGTACGCGTCGACTCCCAAGCGTCAGTTCCAGCGGGTGGCGATCCTATTTTCCGGCGGTCCCGCCCCGGCGGCCAACGCGGTGATTTCGACGGCGGCGGCCAGCTTCCTGCGCCGCGGCACCGAAGTGGTCGGCATCCGGCACGGTTACTCGCGGCTGGAGAAGTTCGATTCCGGCACGCCGCTGGTCGAAGATGTCGACTACATGGTGCTGAACGAGAAGGCCCTCAAACGAACCCGGAATACTGGCGGCATCCTGATGGGGACCGCCCGTGCGAACCCCGGCAAGTCGGTGTCGCATCCGTCCCACCTGAGCGACCCCGAACGGACGGCCCGGCTGCGCGCCACGTACGACGGTCTGCGATCCATCGGCGTGGAAGCCCTGATCTCGATCGGCGGCGACGACACGCTGAAGACCGCCAACAAGTTTCAGTTGTTTCAGAACTTCCTGCCCGAAGACCTGCCGCGGATCCCCGTGGTGCATCTGCCGAAGACGATCGACAACGACTACTTCGGCATCGACTTCACGTTCGGCTACTTCACCGCGGTCGACGTGATGGCCGGCGAAATCCGCAACCTGCTGGCGGATGCCGAGGCGAACGCCGCCTACTTCATCGTCGAAGCGATGGGCCGCAGCGCCGGCTGGCTGGCGTACGGAGCTGCCATTGCCGGCGAAGCCAGCCTGGTGCTGAGCGTCGAGGACATCCCCCCCGAAGAACGCTCGATTGAAAAGACGGTGATCGACGAGAACGGGGCGTTCATGGGCTATGGCGACATCCGCCAGCCCGGTGAGCAGATCGTCGAGCACGAGATCATGGACCACGAGTTGTTCGTCGCGAAGTTGGTCAACACGATCCGTGTCCGTGAAAACCACGGCCGCGGTTTCGGGGTGATCGTCCTCGCCGAAGGCTTGGCGGAACTGCTGCCGTCAAAGTATCTCATTGGCATCAAGCGGGACGATCACGGACACATCAAGGTTTCGGAAGTTGACCTGTATCGCAAAGTCGCCAAGTGGGTCGCGACCAGCTACAAGGAACACACCGGACGTGACAAGAAGTTCACCCCGCTGCAACTCGGTTATGAAACCCGGTGCGCGCGGCCGCTGGCCATCGATGTGATCCTCGGCAGCCAGTTGGGGGTCGGGGCCTACCGCGCGCTCGCCGAACAGGGACTCAGCGGCGTGATGGTCTCGGTGGAAGGCCA
>JANMLE010000859.1:0-1763 GCA_031372385.1 Planctomycetota bacterium
GGTGAAGGCGGCGAACGCCGGCAAGCACGTCGTCGTCGAGAAGCCGATGGAGATCACACTCAAGCGCTGCGACGCGATCCTCGACGCCTGCCAGAAGAACGGCGTCATGGTCTGCCCGATCTTCCCCTCACGGTTCAGCCCCGCCAACATCGCCTTGAAAGAGGCGGTCGACGAGGGACGGTTCGGCAAGCTGACGTTGGGCGACGCCTATGTGAAATGGTGGCGCACGCAGGAGTACTACGATCAGGGGGGCTGGCGCGGCACCTGGGCCTTGGACGGAGGCGGAGCCTACATGAACCAGGGCATTCACAATGTCGACCTGCTGTACTGGTTCATGGGGGACGTCGCCGAAGTCTGCGCGGTCACATCGACCCTGGCGCATGAACGGATCGAAGTCGAGGACGTAGGCGTCGCGGCGATCAAGTTCCAGAGCGGCGCGGTCGGCACGATCGAATGCACGACCGCCGCCTGGCCCGGTCATCTCAAGAAGACCGAAATCCACGGCACGGCGGGCTCGGTCATCGTCGAACAAGACGATGTCCTGCTCTGGCAGTTCGAAAAGCCCAAGGCCAAGGACAAGGCCATCCTGGAGAAATTCGCCAAAAAGGTGGGGGGGGGCGGCGGGGCCAGCGATCCCAAGGCGATCAGCTACGTCGGCCACATGGAACAACTGAAGGACTTCGTGAAGGCGATCCAGACCGGCCGGCCGCCGCGGATCACCGGCGACGAAGGTCGCAAGGCGGTCGAGATCATCCTGGCCATCTACCAGTCGGCCTGGACCGGCAAGCGAGTCAGCCTGCCACTGGCGAAGGATCCGTCGCGACCGAAAACGAGTAGTGCAAAGTGAGAAGTGATCAGTGCAAAGTGCAAAGTGAAGAATCGTGAACCGACGCGATCGAGTTGCTTGCCTTCGCGGTGCTGACGCCAGCCGGTTGATACTCCGCGCGGCCATGAATGAAACATTTCCACGTTTAGCCCCAACGCCATCGGCGTAGGCGCGAATGGGGGCAACGCGTCGCTCGCGCCCACGCCGCTCGCGCCCACGCCGATGGCGTTGGGGCTAAACGTCTCACTTGTGGCCGCGTGGAGTAAGAATTCGTTTTCTGGAGGATCTTCCGCATGTCATTCCGCCGTTACATCCTCGCCTCGCGTTCGCCCCGGCGGTTGGAATTGCTGCGGCAGATCGTGCATCCCGAGCTGATCGAAGTCCGCCCCCCCGCCAACGCGGACGAAGCCGGATTCGGCGACTGTCACGACGTCGCGTCGATTCGCGACCGGCTGATGGAGATCGCCCGGTCGAAGGCCGAGCAGGTCCGCGCGGCGCTCAATGCCGAGGAATCCGGGCTGCATGAGTTGCCGCGGACGCTGCTGATCTCCGCCGACACCACGATCGTCATCACCGACCGCGACGGTGTACCACTGGTCCTCGGCCAGCCCCCCGAACATGACGAGTGGCGCGAAGTCGTCTGCGACTGGTTTCGACACCACTATGCCGGACGAACGCACTCGGCGATCACGGCGGTCTACGTCACGACTCCGGACGGCCGCAGCGCCGGGCAACTGGTCGAAACGCGGGTCACGTTTCGCGCGGATGTCGAGCGCTGGCTGAACTGGTATCTGCTGACGGGCGAACCCCGCGGCAAGGCGGGCGGCTACGCCTTGCAGGGCGCCGGCAGCGTGTTCATCGAACGGGTCGAGGGGAGCCTGAGCAACGTCGTCGGCCTCCCGCTGGAGGCGCTGCTGGAACTGTTCGCCGAATTGCG
>JANMLE010001385.1:0-1497 GCA_031372385.1 Planctomycetota bacterium
TTCGATCCCGCCGGATAAGCGTTTGTTCATCGAGATCAAGTGTGGTTCTGAGATTCTGCCGGAGTTGGAACGAGAACTGGCCGACGCGCGTCGTCTCCCCAAGGAAACAGCGATCATCGGCTTTTCCGCGAAGACAATGGCCGATGCGAAGCGGGCGTTTCCCGACTTGGAGACGTATTGGATTGTCGACATCAAGCCCAACCCGAAGACCGGCAAGAAGTCTCCCTCGGCCGAGGAATTGATTCGCGGCGCCAATGAGGCGGGTGTCGACGGATTGGACCTGTCGGCACACGAGACGATCGACCGCGAATATGCCGCGAAGATCCGCGCGGCGGGACTGAAGCTCGCCGTCTGGACGGTCAACGATCCGCAACTCGCACGGCAGATGATCGACGCGGGCGTGCAGGGCCTGACGACGGACCGGCCGGGGTGGATGCGCGAGCAATTGAGAATTCAGCGCTAACGTGGCAGTTTCGTCGCTGAAGTTCGTCGAGCGTTCTTGAGCCCGGAGGGCGGCAGATGGTAGCCCACGGCGCGAGCCGTGGGAGATCGTCAACCAGTTCCCACAGCCCGTAGGGCGACACATCGAGGGAAGTCACAGGTTGATCGAAGTGTCGCCCTCCGGGCTGACGTCATCTCAATGTCCCTCAACCCACGGCTCGCGCCGTGGGCTACGATCTGCCGCCCTCCGGGCTGAAAAGACGAACGACATTCACCTCCATTCACCGCTGGAGGTTTGAAAGCGCTGGGGGTTTGAGAATTCTGAAATAATTCCGTCAAGATTCTGCGACGACCGGCGAATAACCACTAATGACGCGACCGGACGAGTGGGCCGGGCCGCGAAGACAGTTATTCGAATCGGGAGGTCGCTGCCATGCTCAAGAAAATTCTCATCGGAAGTGTCATTGCTGTGGGGCTGGGAACATTCGTCTTCGGTCGCGAGGCGGTCAGTTACCTCCGCGCCGGATGCCGCAACGTGCAGAACGCCGTGAAGGCCGAAGTCCCCGTCGAGTTTGAGATTGAACGCGCCAAGACATTGGTCGACCAGCTCGTGCCCGACATCCGCCAGTGCATGCACGTCATCGCCGAGCAGCAGGTCGACATCGAGCACCTGACCGCGGCGCTGAACCGCAAGGACGGGGAACTCGCCAAGCAGAAGGACGCGATCCTCGCCCTGCGCGGCGATCTCGATTCGGGCAAAAGCATTTTCACGTACGCCAGCCGAAAGTATTCGACGAACGACGTGAAGCGGGATCTCGCCACGCGGTTCGAACGGTTCAAAGCGGCCGAGGAAATCCTCGCCGCCGACCGCCAGATCGTGACCGCCCGCGAACAGACACTCGTCGCCAACCGCGAGAAGCTCGACGGCCTGATGCAGGCCAAGAAGGAACTCGAAGTGAAGCTGGAACAGCTTCAAGCCCGCCTGCACACGGTGCACGCGGCCGAAGCGGTCAGCCACCTCGCGATCGACGATTCGAACCTCAGCCACGCCCGCAA
>JANMLE010001461.1:0-2426 GCA_031372385.1 Planctomycetota bacterium
GCCGGACAGATCGAACAGTCCGTCACCCGCTTCGACGGGAACCTCTTCGTGGATGCCGGGGTCGTACAGACGGATCAGGTCGCCGTCGACACCGAGCGCGCGGGGAATCCAGATCGTGCTGCCGAAGCACTTCGTGATCCGCTCGGCGATGCTGGTCTTACCGTTGCCGGGCGAACCGAACAGGAACATGCCCCGTCCCGAATTGATCGCGGGCCCCAGGCTTTCCAACAGTTCGGGGCTGATCATCAGGTCCGAGAACGCTTCGCGCAAGTCGCGCTCAGTCACCGGCTGCTGGCCGATGCTTTGAACCTCCATCGCCTTCAGGTAATCGCGCAGTCCGACCGGAGCCGCCCCGTAGTACGTGCATTCCTCGACGTAGCGGCGCGCCCGTTCGCGGCCCATGTCGGTGATCGCATATTCGTAGTCGCCCATTTCGGCCGTGCTGACCAATGACAGCAGTTGATCGTATTTCAAACCGCGCAGAATCGGATCGACGATGCCGAACGACAGCCGTGTCTGCTGCGCCACGGCCCGTCCGGTCGCGGAGCCTCGTGCGAGCAGGAACTTCAAGATCAACCGTTCGACGTCACCGCCCGACAGCCCGGTCTCTTCCAGCCGTTCCGGTACGCGGGGAAACCACGGTTCTTCCGCCGATGCGCTCGGCGACCCCAACAGTGCCTCGACCCGGTCGAACAGCGCGACCAGTTGCGAATCGCCCCGGGCCGCCTCGGGCACATGCCGCTTGGGGAGCCACGACGTGATTCCCCCCGCAGGCCCCGCTGACCGGGCCAGGTTCGATTGACTGTCCGGCGCGGCGTCGCCAGAGGCCGCTGCCGGCTCGCCCGGCGGCGTGTTCCCCGATGGGATGCCGAATTCGGCGAGCAGTTGGCTGAGATCGCGCAGCGGAGTTCCCGCTTCGGATGTTGATGTCGGCCCGTGTGGCTTGTAATTCATGGTCGAACGCAGATCCTGGGAACAGACTTGGACACACCGCCCGGACCGACTGGATGCGGCATCGGTCTCAACTCGTCGCACCCGCCCGTTCCAACGTCCGGTTCGGGCGAAACCGGGATGCAAGAGACTCCACACTGCGAACCTATGCCGCCGCCGCACAATGGCAAATCGCAATCACGCTCCGGCCTGTCGATCCAGTTGAAACGATCGACACAATCGGACTGATCGCGACACGCGGGACAGGTTTCACACCTGTCCGGGCCGATCGCATCCTGACGGACAGGCGAACCGACCGCGCTGACTGAATGGTGAATGTCGTTCGTCTCTTCAGCCCGGAGGGCGGCAGATGGTAGCCCACGGCGCAAGCCGTGGGTTGAGCGATACAGGAACTTCAACAGCCCGGAGGGCGACACATTGAAGCAAGTCGAATGTTGACCGAAGTGTCGCCCTCCGGGCTGTGGGAACGGTGGGATCGAGCCCCCACCGCTCGCGCAGTGGGCTACCATCTGCCGCCCTCCGGGCTGAAGAACTCTCTTCGAACTTCCGCCACGAATTGGCCAAGTGAACGATGTCGTTCAAGACACCCGCCCTACGACCCCGCACCCGACCGCAGCCGGTTCACGAAGTCTTCCGTCATTCCCGCCGCCAGCCGGGGTTCGGCGTGAAACACGTCGCCCACCGACTTGCTCGGACGGAGCGGATAGTGCAGGTGTTCGACATACGCGTCCCATTCGGACTGACCTTCCGGCTTCAGCCGCCGCAGCCAGTCCAGCCCGAACGCGACATGGGAGATCTCGTCGCGGTGAATCGCCTTCATGATCGCCGCGCTCTTCGGATCGCCCGCCTTGAGGAAGTACTCTTCGAATTCGAGCGTGTGGTCGAGGTTGCGTCCCTCGAACGTCAACGGCAGGCCGGCGAGGTATTCCAGCACCGACTGAAACGACAGCGCCTTCTTCCAGATGTAGCAGTTGACCGGCAGCTCGCCAAACCGCAGTCCCAGCGCCGCCGCGCGTTCCATGTGCATCAGCGTGTGCCGCTGCTCGTCCTGCATGACACGGGCCAGGCCGAGCCGAAACTCGCGCGGCGCTGCCGGGAAGGCGAGCAACATCCACGCCATGACCTCCAGCGCCTGCAATTCGTGGTTGGCCATGATGTGATGCGCCACGGCACGCCGCCGCGGATCGACAAACGTCTCCGGATGCGGCATCGCCGGACCGGACCGCCGCGCGGCAAACGCCAGCTCCGCCGGTCGCACGGGTTCCAGCAACCGCAACGCGTCTCCCGGCGTTTCGTCCGTGAACCCGTCACGAACCCGCTCCAGCTTCGCGTCAAGCGACTCCGACAACAGCACCCGTTCGGCAAACGCACGCAGTTCCATGGACCATCCCAGGCAAATCAAATCCCCGACCGAACCGTTGCCACGTTTAGCCCCAACGCCAACGGCGTGGGAGCGGATGCGGGCAAACCGTTGA
>JANMLE010001468.1:0-1347 GCA_031372385.1 Planctomycetota bacterium
GTGCGGGCGCCCTCTCTCCCGCCCTCCCCCCCCGGGGGGGGCGGCGGCGCCGCCCCTGCCGGGCGCCCCCGCCCCCCCCCCGCCGGGACGGCTCGGGTCTCACGGCTTCGCCTTCTCATTCGCGCTCCTTTTGATTCGCGCGGACTAATACGAGTTCCGCGCGAATCAAAAGGAGCGCGAATGAGGAGGGCTGTCGAACTGGGGCGCACACCTGACATCACACTCGTCCGGCTGGGGCAATCAAGACTGCGGCTCTCTACTGCCGGCCCGAGTACTTGCCGCGGACCATCGCTGGCGGGCGTGATTGCGACTTGCCGTGCAGCGTTCGTTCGGCGTCCTCGGGACAGTGCTCGCGCAACCACGTCCGCAACGGGACGTCGCCGTCGACCGGATCGTACGTGCCGTTGGCCGAAAGGCCGTCGCCCAAGATTTGGCGCTGGATCGGCGTGAGCTGCGGAAACAGGTGCGACACCGTCATCGCGTCCTTCGGCTTCAGCCAGCGGTACGAATATCCGAACCAGATGACCTTCCGGGTCTGGTCCCACAGATTCGGGCTGCGCGAATGCCAGATGCGGCGATCGATGAACACGGCCGTCCCCGCCTTCACGCACAACGGTTCCGCGCCCGCTGGGTTTGACACGCCGTCCGGCGGACAGTCGATCTCGTCCAGCAGTTGGGAACCGGGCAGGACCAGCGTGTTGCCCCGGTCCGGCTGGCTGGCGTCTGTCAGATAGAAGCCGATCTTCAGCGATAGTCGCGGTCGCGGATGCGTCTCCAGTTCGTCGTTCACGCGCATGCTGTCCTGATGCCACGCCACGCGCCAGGTCAGCGCCTGTTCATCGGCCGGAGGTGTCACGTCGATGTGCGAGTGATACAGGTATGTGTTCCAGCCGAGGATGCCCCAGACCTTCGGATACGTCGTCGGCCAGTCGATCAAATCGACCAGCGCCGGGTCTTCGTGGACGATGTTGGTGACCGAGAGAAGTTTCTGCTGGTTCGTGGGAGTCCGCTCGCGCGCGTCGACGCGGTCCACCGCGGCCAGCAGCCGTGAGTTCATGCTGCCGTCGAGCGAATTCTCAACGACCAGGTATCCGTTCGTGTTGAAGAACTCGCGTTCGTCCGGAGTCAGCCGGTGGCGCAGGCAATCGGGATTCATTGCGGAGTTTTCCTCTTGTGTGCGGTGCCGGCGTCGCATTGGGGCGACGACAAATGTGGGTCATCGCCATTCGTGTTGAAAACCGAAGAGGAGACCTTCGGTCAGCCGTTTCGGCGGGGTCGGGAGACCCGCGCCGAACAGAGAGTCCATCCAAGAAGGGGTCGGGAGTCTTTTTCATGCCGCACGACGTC
>JANMLE010001483.1:0-5671 GCA_031372385.1 Planctomycetota bacterium
GATCGTCTTCGGCATCGCCCCCGGCGAAATGTCGACCTCGACATCCACCGGAGCCGCGTCAATCCCGAGCAGCGAATACGTCGTCAGCTTGGCGAGCATGTGGGGAACGCGCGTCTGAAGGGAGATTCGAAGTCATCCCGAGTGGCGAATAGCGTGACGACTAGTCGACATCGGAAATTCATTCTGAGAGTGAGGGATGGGGATCGCAAGGGTGCGGTGCAAGGCCGCAGGGCGATCGCCTTCTTCGATGTAGGGTGGGACAAGCTCGCTTCGAGCGCCGGCCCACCAACTTCAATCGCTTTGATTCATGGTGGGCCGGCGCGGCGAAGCGCCGCTGGTCCCACCCTACGGATGCCCCAGACTCAAAACGGCAATGGCCTGCCGACTCCATTCCGTTTCAGGGAGTGCGTCGCCGCGGTATCCTGCCCGCCGGAATGAATTGTCAAACTCGATGAGACCCGCCGCGAGACGAGGAAGCCAGACGATGCGCGTTGTGACATTGGGTGAAGTGATGATCCGCATGATGCCGCCGGGTTGGGGTCGGCTGACTCAATCGCTGCCGGGTTTGCTCGAAGCGACATTCGGTGGGGCTGAAGTCAACGTGGCGGTGTCGATCGCCGCGCAGGGTGGGACCGCCGCCTACTGTTCCGCTCTGCCGGACAATCCGATCACCACGGCGTTCGCCGGGGAGCTGCGCAAGTACGGCGTCGATGACAGTCTGCTCATTCGCAGCCCCGAGGGCCGGTTCGGGATCTACTTCGTCGAAAACGGCGCCAACCAGCGCGGCGGAACCGTCACCTACGACCGCGCCGGCTCCACGATCTCGATCGTTCCCCCGGACCGCTACCCGTGGGATGACGTCTTCGACGGTGCGACGTGGTTTCACATCACGGGGATCACGCCGTCGATCAGTCAAACGGCCGCCGATGTCACTCGGGTGTCCCTCGAAGAAGCCGCGCGGCGCGGCATCCCGGTCTCGTGCGACTTGAACTTTCGCAAGAAGCTGTGGAACTGGCAGCCCGGCACCAAGCCCGCCGCGCTGGCTCGACAAACAATGGAATCGCTATTGCCTCACATGCAGGTGCTGATCGCGAACGAAGAGGACGCCGATCACGTGCTGGGCATCCGCGCGGCGGGAACCGATGTCGATGCCGGTGTGCTGAACCTCGCCGGCTATGAGGATGTCGCCCGGCAGATCGTCGCGAAGTTCCCCAACCTGCAGCGCGTGGCGATCACTCTGCGCGAAAGTGTTTCGGCCAGTCACAACAACTGGGGCGCGATGCTGTTTGATACCGTCGCCGATCGCGCCTACTTTGCCCCCGTCGACGCCGCCGGCCGGTACTCTCCGTACGAGATCCACAACATCGTCGACCGCGTGGGAGCCGGTGACGCCTTCGCCGGCGGACTGGTCTTCGCGCTGCAAACACCGGGACTGTCCGAATCCCCCACGACACTGGCGTACGCCGTGGCGGCCAGTTGCCTGAAGCACAGCATCCGCGGCGACTTCAACGATTCCACACGCGCCGAAATCGAAGCCCTGATGCGCGGCGGCGGCAGCGGCCGGGTCAGCCGGTGAAGAAGTGGCCAGTGGTCAGTGTTCAGTGTTCAGAATGCAGACCTCACAGAATTGGAACAGCGATGCGCACTGATGTCTTCCCTATCCACCAACCACTAACCACTAACCACTAATTCCCCCCCATGCCCAAACGCGCCCGCACCACTCGCCGCCTGGAAGTCTGGTTGAAGGACACCGACCAGGCGTTGTTTGTGCTGAATGCCCAGCGGCGGCTCGTGTTCTTCAATCGTGGCAGCGAGCGGTTGACCGGGTGGTCGGCACCCGACCTGTTGGGTCAGAAGTGCGACTATGTCTCGGAGGCCGATTCGCATTCGGCGGCGGCACTGCTGGCGGCGCTGGCTCCGCCGCCCGAAGCCTGGACCGGGAAACTCGCCGCGTCGCCGATCCATCTCCCGCGCCGCGCCGATGCACCGCTGCCCCGCATCGTGTACTACTTCCCGCTGGCGGATGAAGAGCACGACGTGAAGGCGATGCTGGGGATCATCGCCGGGGTGCCGGAAACACCCGGTTCCGCGCCGGTCCCCGCGGCTCAGCGCCTGCATGCGGAACTGGCCGTGCTGCGGCAGACCGTGCGTCGTCGTTATGGCGACGGGACACTGATCGGACGCAGCCCGTCGATGCGCCGCGCGTTCGAGCAGATCAAGCTGGCGCAGTCCTCGACGTCGCCGGTGCTGTTCGTCGGCGAGAACGGCACCGGAAAACAGCATCTGGCCCGAGTGCTGCATTACCAAAGCGCGCAGGGCAAGAAGGCGTTCGTCCCGTTGGACTGCCGGTCATCGAGCCTCGATTTGGAACAGACCCTGTCACGAATTCGAGACGACCAGCATGCGGACGCGCTGCGCACCGGGGCCGTCTATTTCGAGCACATCGACGCGGCCCCCGCCGACTTTCAACGCGCCCTGGTCGAATGGTTGAAACCAGACCCGGATACGAACCCGGTGCGAGTCTTAGCGGGAAGCACCCGGCCACTCCAGCCGCTGGTGGAGGCCGAACTGTTCTCGCGCGAACTGTATTTTGCCCTGACGCCGCTGGTGGTCGAGATCGCACCGTTGCGCGAGCGTCGGGAAGATCTGGAACCGCTGGCTCAACACTTCCTCGAAGAACTGAACCGAGACGCCCCGATGCAATTGGGCGGCCTATCCGACGACGTCTGGCGGCAGTTCCGCCGCTACAACTGGCCGGGCAACGTCTCCGAACTGCGGCAAGTGATTGCCGAAGCCCGCGCCGCCTGTCCGGACCCGCTGGTGAAACCCGAACACCTGCCGTTCCGCTTCCGCACGGGCGTCACCGCCCAGACGATGGAACCGGCCCAACGACCGCCGATAGTCCCGCTGGACCGGTTGCTCGAACAGGTGGAACGCGAACAGATCGAACGGGCACTGGCCGAATGCCGCGACAACAAAGCCCGCGCCGCCGAACTGCTGGGAATCACCCGCCCGAGGCTCTACCGCCGCATGGAACTCCTGGGCATCGTCGACCCCGATCCGTCGCCGGAATCGACCACGTAGGACGAATTACGAGAAGCACCGGGTCTTCGCGAAACGCCCCAGACCCGGCCACCCCGCCGCTCCACCTCCCCGGATCGCCGGTTGAGCCCTGCAGATTGTTCTCGCGGATGCCCAACTTCGAATACTTCTACACTCAATGATCTTCGATCACGAGTTGCTTGCAACCGGCACCGAGAAATTGTGGACTCGCTCCATCACGCCATGATGTGAATACGAATACAACGCTGGCATAAGAACCGACGGCGATCGGCTGCGCAGCACTGAAACCTGCAGCGATTGGAAGTCCCTTGTAGGTGCGTATCCCAGGACTAGACCTCAAAACAGTGATCGCTCCCGACTCTTTCTGAAGTGTCAGCATGACAACACTCAATGGGATTGTGTCATCATCGAGCGAAGTCTCACCCGGTTCTTGTCCAAATTCTGCGACGTAGCCAAGCATATGCGATTCTGCGGGGCTTTGAGCGATGCGGCCGACGATGTCGAGTGATGTCAACTGCATTTTTGAATACAACGCCGGTGATCCGTGAATAAACCAGCCAGGCGCGCAATCGCAATCAGTCGTTATCGAATTACGGGAATAACACATTGAAAAGGAATCTACGAGAGCCCACTGCGCCTGTTCTACACCCCGCAGCCAATGGAGCCCAAACGCTATGCGCGGTACGTCTTCAGCTGTGGCGACATTTAGCGAAAACTGGATGGTGAGAATGAAAACCAAACCGCGTAGCAGGCAAAACGTCGGACGATGCATCGTCTAGCTCCTTGCGAATGGTAAAACTTTAGCACATGGAAGCTGGCTGCAGCATGAGTATGGAACGGTTAGCTGGGCGAACAGCAGTTTGCCGCCGCATTTCCAGACTTATAGGTGCCACTCCGCCGGTCCATAAAACGTAGACAATGGTGACCGCGAAACATGCCATTGAAAACCTCGTCTAGCTAGAACTCGAAGAACTAGGACTTTGGCTGGAACTGGACTCACTTGGATCTGACGAACTGATGCTCGACATGCTGGAATTGGACGAGCTTGAATCAGACGAATTCGCACTCGATTGACTGGAGCTGGACAGACTTGAATCTGATGAACTGGAACTTGACGAGCTAGAACTTGAAGTATCCTTTACATCGAACTCCCAAGAATAAGTTGAATTGTACAGTTTATTACAATTCGGGTTGTCGCCATCAGTTCTGTTAACGGTCGTCGTAACCGTCGCCGTGTAGTGACCAGGTGTTAGGTCGGCAGTCACTTCAGCATAGAACGAAACCGGTCCAACTCCATCCGTCCGTTGTGTTGCCTCAGTCCCGACTTTGTTCACCGGCCCTGCCAAACTCATTACCGCTCCGAATCGGAATTTCTTTGTGCAAGTTGTACTCCCTTGGACTTTGCCAAGTACGAGGGTTTTGAAAGTAGCACGTCCCGGCGCAATCGTGCTGCCCGCGGCAGGCACGGGTGCAACACAGTTCGCAACAGGCGCGTTTGTGCCCGTGCAAATTGAAATCGTCGGTGAGCAGCCCGTATCGCCAATTTGGAACGACCAACTTTGGATATCTAATTGGACTTCAGGCCCAATGTCTCCATTGGGGTCAATTGTTTAGCGACAAGCGTGGCGGTCGCAAGATATCCGCCGGCAGCAGTGACTGTCGAAGAAGCGTCGCTGGTCTCAACGGATTGTGGGAAACCTTTCACAGGATAGGTGTTTGATGCTGAGCTGATATTTGAATTAAGAACGCATGTTTCATATCTGTAAATCGATAGACGGACTGTAGTTTTGTAAGCGCCGGATAGCGCCGGAATATTAACTTGTGCATTCGCTTTCAAATTGTCCTCGCTTCCTGTCGCGAGATACGCTCCATTCGCGGGGGCAATAGTTTTGATCCGGCCAGTGACATCAGCCATATCGTCTCTCCTGTTGAGTTAATCGCCCAGCAAGCGGCGGTTGCAACAAATCAACACACATTGTTCCCGAGGGAGATCGCACGCCAATTGAGATTCGTCAATTGACGATTGTGATTCACTCGCCGAACTTTGATTGTATGCGCCTTTTGCAGGACTGTCCTGCCGCGCAGCAATTTGGATGGCCACGTCTCAGCGAATTGTACTGCGTTGAAATGCGGCTAAGGATATGGCGACATTTGAAGTGCGTCAACACCTTTTTTGCAAGTCACGTAGGGTGCGTCGAGTCTTCGAGACGCACCGCACTGTGTGACGTGTGCGCCTCGAAGACTCGACCCCACAAACTAGCCGCATGGAAGTCCTCGGCGGGGTGGCTGGGGTCGGGCGACTTTGGACGGGTGGCCCTGCTTCCCGTTCGAAATCAGGGAAGATGTGCCACTGCTCGTCGGCTTTGGGACGAGCAGTGCCAGTGGCGTGGTCGCTCGTGGTTTGCACGGCTTCTCCGGGGACTCCGAAGCCGTGGCACGCCGCCATCGACTTGGACCTGTCGCCGGAATCGCCCGCTTAGGGCGGCTCACTGACCGATCTTGGGCATCATTCACTTTCCGCTTCACCAGCCTGAAATGCGGCTTGAACGGAGAGTGAGAATCCGGCCAGCAGGACGGACGCCGCCGACTGCGTGGTGTCGTATTCACC
>JANMLE010001520.1:0-2891 GCA_031372385.1 Planctomycetota bacterium
TCAACGGTGAATCTGTTCTTAGGCGAGCGGCATGAGTTAGCGTCCCCGCCACTGGGCTTGTCCCGGTGGCTCGACGGCTTCTGCACTACTCTTGGCCCCCGACAATTCCAGTAGTGCAAAAGCCGTCGAGCCACCCAGGTAAACTCGGTGGCGGGGTAAATTAAGAGTTGCCGCTCGCCTTATTGAACCGGTGCCGGCGAAGGTTACCGATTCCACTTGGGCCGCTCGCCGTGATATGATCCCCGCGATGCCGCGGACGCTTCGGCGGCTTGGATGTTTCTTGCACGCAGGGGAATTACCGATGAAACCGTCTCAACTCGCTTGTGTCGCGGCTTCTGTGGTCATGGTGATGGTGGCGGCGCTGGCGCCGATTCCGGTGGCCGCCTGCCCGTTCTGCTCCGCTCCGTCCATGACGATGGCCGAGCAACTCGCCCAGGCGGATGCTGCGGTGCTGGTCAAGTGGATCGGGGGAACACCGGCCAAACTGTCCGATGCCGGCTCGACGGAGTTCGAAGTCGTCGAAGTTGTGAATCAGCCAGCCGCCAGCAAGCTGCAAAAGGGTTCCAAGCTGAGCCTGATCCGGTATCGATCCGGAAAGGCGGGCGACTTGTTTCTGCTGCTGGGAACCGCGGCGGTCGGCAACGTCGAATGGGGCAGCCCGCTGGAAGTGACCCAGGCGGGCTACGACTACATGAAGAACTCGCCCAAGCCCGACCTGCCGGCGGCGAAGCGTCTCGCTTACTTTCTGAAGCACCTTGAAAACCCGGACCACATGATCGGTGACGACGCCTTCGGGGAATTCGCCAACGCCTCGTATGCCGACGTCGTCCAACTGAAGAAAGAAATGCCGCGCGAGAAGCTGCGATCCTGGTTGACGAGCAACACTGTGTCTCCCGGACGCATTGGTCTGTACGGAATGATGCTCGGCCTGTGCGGCAACGACGACGACGCCCAGTTCATGGAACGCAAGATCACGGAAACGACCGAAGAGTTCCGACTCGGCATTGAAGGGGTGATGGGCGGCTACCTGCTGCTGAAGGGCGAACAGGGGTTGGCCCTGCTGGACGAAAAGAAACTGCGGGACACGAAGGCTCCGTTCAGCGAGACGTACGCGGCGATGCAGGCGCTGCGCTTCATGTGGCAATACGGCGACAACCGGATCGAACCTGACCGTCTGCGGCAGTCGATGCGCATCCTGCTGGAACGGCCGGAACTGGCCGACCTCGTCATCGCCGACCTGGCCCGCATGAAGGACTGGTCTGTCCAAGACCGGCTCATCGACCTGTACGAAGTCGATGCCTACAACATCCCGTCGATCAAGCGCGCGATCGTCCGATTCACACTCGCCGCCGCGAAGGACACCGGGATCAAGAAGGTCGATGCGGGAGCAACCGGCCCGTCATCCGTGGCACCTCCCGCGGAAGAACTTCCCGCTCACGTCATCCGGGCGCAAAAGTGCTTGGAAGACCTCGAAAAGCGCGATCCGAAGACGGTCCACGAAGCGAAGCGATTCTTCATCCTGAAGTAGTCTTCGCAGCGCCGAACCGTAGTCCCGTCGCCCTACCGTAGTCCCGTCGCTCCGCCGACGGGACACCTTTCAGCGAGATGCGTGGACACGCTCTCACGGCTTCGGCTGCCGCCGTGTCAGAATGCGGTGCGAACCGAGCAGTTCGCCTTCGCACAACAACTCCAGCACGAAAACCCCCTCGTGGGGGACCGGCAGCGGCGGCAACGGGAGCGACAACTGCACAGTTTCGAGCGGGTTGCGGCACTCCACCTTGAACTCGAACGTGAAGATCACGGTGTTCTCGTCCAGGTCCACGTAGCGCAGTGCGAATGACCGTTGTCCACGAATCTCGGTCAGGCTGACATACGCGTACGGTGAGCCGGCCCGGATCAATCGGTTCAGCGGCATCGGCTGCTGAGCCGGGGCCTGACCGGCGGGAACTTTCGTTCCGCCTCCATCGGCCCCCGCGCCCGCATCGCTTCCAACGCCGCCCGCTCCCGTCGCGGGGTGGGTGGAAGACGGCGCAGTCGGTGACTCGCCGTCGTGCGGAACAAAAAAGATCGTCCCGAAAATTCCGCAGATGACAAACTTGCCCGTCGACTGATCCTGATAGATCTGGTCTGCAACGAGCAACGCTTGAAGAACGGGGGCAGTCATGGAGATTCCGGACGAGATGAATGGAACACAAGTGGAGGAGTGTCACGCGAGGGAACGATACCAGAAACTGCACTGCGAAGCCTGTCGGGTGCCGAGCCAACATCGCCACTGAGCAACCCCGCAAAGCGCTTCACTCTTCACCCTTCACCACTCGCCCTTCATCCTTCACCCCACAAAGTGTTCCCTCACCAGCCGCTTGAACTCATGCACCGTCTTGACCTGCTGGACGGCATCGCGAAACGCGGCGAAGTCGGGGAGGAACTTGGCGAAGTAGCAGGCCACTCGCGGCAGACGCTTCGCGGCGAGATGGTTTCCGTAGAAGTCGAATTCCCCCGTCACCAGTTGCAGCAGCACTCGGGCCCGCTCCGACACGTTCGGGGGTGCGATCGCGGCGCCTCCCGTGAACAGTGACCGGGCCTGCTGGAAGATCCAGGGATTGCCGAGGCAACCGCGGCCGATGGCCACTCCGTCGGCACCGGTTTCCTTGAGGAATCGCATGGCGTCGGCCGCATCGCGGACACCGCCGCTCCCCATCACGGGAATGCGCACCGCTTGTTTGACGCGGGCCACGACCGACCAGTCGGGGCCGCCGACATACGACTGCGCGACGCTGCGCGCATGCACATCGACCGCGGAGGCTCCCGCCTGTTCCGCCAGGCGTGCGACTTCGACCGCCGTTTCGTGCTCGCCGTCCGGGCCGGAGCGGATCTTGAGTGTCACGGGGATG
>JANMLE010001545.1:0-6973 GCA_031372385.1 Planctomycetota bacterium
TTACATTCCTCGCTCGGGTACGTGAGTCCGATCGAGTTCGAACGCCAACAACCCGTCCAAAAATAAGCACTTGGACTGTCAGCGCAAACTGAAGCACCTCATTCGTCTTGGTGGGACTGAGCGTCAGGCCGAGCGTTCCCAAGAACTGCTCGATCTGGGTCTGTGCCTCTTTCGCTGCGAGGGCTGTCCGAAAGAGGTCCGGACGCCGACGGCAAGGCGTCGCACCCACTGGCGAAGCAACTGTCCTCATGGTCCGCGAAGTCCGAGTCTCCTTCCGTTGGGTCTTCCCTTCGCGATCGTTGCCGCTACTTCGGAAGAGCTGCCGTCCCCAAGGCCTGTCGATCCGGGGGGGACCACCATGCTCCGCCGCGTGGACGAGTCGTTTCGGTCAAGCCTGATCGACTCGCGCGACCGGCCCGACTCCGCTTTGGAAATCTGGACTTCCTTTACTCGCCAGTGAGCACTCCAGTGAAAGCCGCCGGCGGCGAAGAAAAATGGGCTCTCCGCCATTCGTGTTGAACAACACACGTGAGCGGCAAGGCGCTAGCCACCGGTCTGCTGGAAAACACCGGCGGCTAAATCACTTCTATTGGAAGACCACGGGGAGCGCCAGGCGTTTCTCATCTTTCGGGATGAAGTACGGCAGATAGAGTTCGCCGATCTGGTGAGTCAGCGATTCCAGCATTGTCTTGCGGATGCTGGCGTCGTTGATGTCTTCCCGGAAGCTCCGGGCGGAACTCGCATCGAGCGCTTCGCGCCATAGCGGTGCCGCCTCGCCCTCGGCGGTCAGTTCGACCACCAGGCTTCCCTTCCGCTCCGTGGCAGTCCGTCCCGTGTCATTGCCGCGGAAGTCGAATGGGGACTGGCGTGAATAAATGGGAAGCGTGTCTCCGGCCTGTTCCGAGAACCGCAGGTGGAACGTAGTCTTCTGGCCGTTGGCAATTTTGATGCCGTCACGTTGCAACCGCTGCCCGAGTGCGTTCGCGATCTGCGCGGCGGTTTGATTGGCGTCGCCCGACAACTGTCCGCCAAACTCGATGTTGATCGACACCGACTTCGACGGCCCGAGCAACGCGGCGTTCGCGTCATTCATCGAGGTGATCGATTCGCGGATTTCCTTCCATGGAATGGCGTACGCCTGCAATTCGGCGGGATTGTTGGGGAAGGCGCCAACCAGATGGTTGGTGTCATACAGCCACACCCGCAGATCCTGGCCGAAGGTCTTGCGGATGCCGACGACCGGCCGCTTGGACTCACGGTCGACGATGTGACCGCTGACCAGCCAGCCACTCTTGTCGGGCAACCATTGCAGGCTGTGTTCCCAGAACGCCATCGACGGGAGCATCAACGGCTCGTCGAACAGCAGCTTCCCCTTGATGTCCCAGACAATCAGCCGCGGGTTGGGATGCGTCGACACAGCGGCGACCTCGGTCCCGTCGGGCGAGAACTTCAGCGCCTGCAGCCAGGCATAGACGAAGACCGCATCGAACGGATCGCCGGCGGCAATCGGGGCTGGTTTCCCGCGAACCGGTTTGGGAGTGACCGCTGCCGGGGCGGATGCGACCGGCGCGGCACCGCGAGCCATCTTCCGTGGCGGGCTCATGACGGTCACCGACTTGCCGGTCGCCGTCTTGAACAGAGTCAGCTTGTCGTTGACCACGGCGAGAAACAATTCTCCATCCGGCGAGAACGCCGCCTTGCCCTGTTCGATCCGCTTGGCCTTCACGTCGATCGGCTTGCTCTCCTTCGCCTCTTCGATGTCCCAGACCCGGAAGTCGGTCGTCGATCGGCCCCCGAGGATCAGGTACTTGTTGCGGGAAAACACGATCAAATCGGCGAACCGGTCGGGAGTCCCCGGTATCTCGCACACCTTCTGACCCGTCTCGGTGGACCAAACGCAAACGGGAGTGTTCTCCTGATTCTTCGACTTCATCGCGGCGGCGAAGTACTTCCCATCGTCGGACAGCGCGGTGATGGCGTTGCGTTCCACTTTTCCATCGAGCTCTGTCTGAATCGCTCCCTCGCGAATGCTCCACACTTCGTTGCCGCTGACGATGACCGGACAGCCCGCCGGACCGAACGTGACATGCGAATCCCTGTCGACCGGAATCCGCACCTCCAGCGGGGCATCGGGATCAGCGGGAGCTGCGCCCTTCTTCTCAGGTTTCCCCGCGGCCGCCTTGAACGGATCGGCACCGTCAACCGGATGCGCAACAACAGACATCACGGAAAGCAGTGCTGCAGCAACGAGACCAAGCGAACAACATCGGCGAGTGAGGCAACGGCACATCGAACACCTCCCGAAAAGAACACGGTTGACGGCTCTTCGAATGGAGACCGGCCCAATTGAAACGAGCCCAGAGGAATGGAATTCCACCGACTTGGATGCAGGCAATATAGGAATCGAGACCGGACAGAATCAACCGATGGAACGTCAGGCGGCGTAACGATTCACCCGCGAATCGCGAGTTCGTCGATGACGCCTTTGGTCGGAAAACGATCCGGAGTCGGGCGTTCAGATTTCAGGGTCTCCGCCATTCGTGTTGAAAACAGAAGAGGAGACCTTCGGTCAGCCGTTTCGGCGGGGTCAGGAGACCCGCGCCGAACAGACTGTCCACAACTCTGGCGGTGAGCCAGATTCCAACAATGGCCGCAAACCACGTCCGCGTCGACTGGTGACTCCGCGGATTCGCGGCTCTCTTCGGACGACTCGGTATGCCGCGGCCGCCGAAGCCGCTACGATTGGGCCGTCCGCGATGCTGTCGCGGGCATGACCTGTCCGGGGGCGATCGGATTCGACTGGATTGCCATAGGATTGGGTGGCGTGTCGTGGTTGATCAGTTGGCCACGTAAAAAGCTGATCAAACAACAACTGCCAATCGGCCGTTGACCATGGCTGCCTAGTTAACGCTAGGTGACCGCGACTGAGGAATCCTTGCCGTTGGAGTCCGACTGTCGCCTGTAAATACCGGCTGGCCGCGCGTCAATGTGACCTACGCGCGCGGCGAGACTCGTGGGACACTGGTCGCCAGCAGGCTTCGTTCGTTGAGCCTGCGGCGATGACATCAATCAGCGAACTACACACGTAGATGCCTTCTCTGAGGGATCTCAGGACGGGGGTTCAATTCCCCCCGCCTCCATGCAACAGCCACTTGCGTTTTGCTCGCAAGTGGCTGTTTTTATTGGAACTCCCGATGTTTTGTGCGAGGGTCGGGCAGACTCCATTGTCGGGAAGGGGTTGGATTGTCGCGCGAAGCGGTGCTCAGGAATTCGCTCCCCAGAGCATGAGCCCGATTCGGGGGCGATTCACAGCGACGTCGCTTTCTGATCGGTCTTGCCGCCAAGCCAGTCTGCACGACGACGATCAACAATGTCAGAGCGTGTTTCTTGGGTCATTCTTCTTTGCTCTTCATCGCGAAGCTCGCCGCAGTCAGCTTCTCGGCGGCCCAAACGGAGTCGGCAATGGCTCCGGTGGGCTTGGGCTTGTAGTCGTCGACGAAAGAAACGTTCGTCTTCTCGGGGATCTCTTTCTCATGGCCGGTTAACGAGAGCATCGCGTTGACCATCAGTCGCCGCAGGTCTTCGCTGAGCCAGTCTAAAGACGCACCGGCCGTCGTCGTGAACGAACGGCCTTGTTTGCCTGAACGCGCGGTGTAGGTCTTGAACCAGGCGAACGGCATGCGAGTCTCATTGCGGTTGTCGGTCACCGGCGGATCGGTCGGATTCAATCCCGAGAGCACTTGTGCGTGAAAGAGCACGACCTCATTCGACGTGAGTCGTTCAACCGAATTCACATCCGTGTGGCAGAAGATCGTGTCCGCGACACCGCGCAGCACCGGATGATTGCGCTGCGTCATATTGACGTGCGCCAGCGTCGCCTCCTTTTGGAACTGGCCGTAATGCGCGATCCAAGTATCCCCCAGGATCTGCTGGCCGAATCCGCCGGACCATTCCTTGCTCTGCCAATCCCAACTCTTGTAGGGACTGGTGCTCTGGGGCGAATACCAAAACGCATGCGTCGCGTTGCGAATGCCCAGCACCGGCTTGCCGGCATTCACGTAGTCCGCGATGTGTTACATGTCCGCGTCCGGCAACTCACGAAACCGAGAGAATATCACCATCAAGTCGGCCGTCTCCAATGCGGCCAGTCCGGGAATGTCGTTGTTGCGATTGGGATTGATGTGACCTGATGCCGGATCAATCGCAAACAGCACGGTGCAGCGGAAGCCATGATGCCGAGCCATGATCTTGGCAAACATGCTCATCCCTTCTTCCGAGCGGTAATACTCCTCGCCCGTGACGAAGACGATGTGCTGACCTTTGCCCAGTCCGGCTTGGCCGTCGATCGTCAGAAACGGGTCCGCAGCCTCGCAAGTGGCGAGTGACAACATCCCCACGAGCAAGGCGAATAGGTGAAACGTTTTCATGCGTCGGTCGCTCTGTTGTTGGCGGGTTCAGACGTAGCCACGTTCGCCAGAACGTGGATTCTCATCGCATTCACCCACGCTCTGGCGAGCGTGGCTACGGTCGCGATACGCCGCGACTCGTCAAGGAGCGATCAGGCTTCGAACTTGTTGATCGTCCAGAGCGTGCTTCCAGATGCGGACGTCGTCGATCACGCCGTCCATGAACTCACCGGCTCCCGTATTGCCGATCGTCATGGTTTGGCCCGGGCGCATCAGTCGGGGTTCCCCTTTGAACGGAATCGTCTTCTTGCGATCGGCGTCGAGATACAGCCGGCACTCCTTGTGTTCGTTGTCGATGACGAACGTGATCAGATACCAGCGGCGCGTTTCGAGATCGCCTCCTTGGCCGTTGGTGCCGATGTCGTCTTTGTAGAAGTTGATCGCGGTGTCGATCCAACGAGTGCCGTCGCCGATGTCGCCGTGGACTTTGTCAGCATTCACTTTCATGTCGAAGTTGAACTCGCCGCCGGCCCGCGTGCCGAGGATTCCGGAGAACGTCGGCTCCTTCGTCAGCCAGACCCAGGCCGAGACCGTGAACGTGCCGATCTCGAAATCGGGCGAATGGGGAATGGCGACGTGGTCTCCCTTGGAGCGGTCGAAGAGCCGGGCCTTGCCAGATTTTCCCGCGTGCGACACGGCTCCATGAATCAGGCCGTGATGGGTTCCCACACTGTCGCGAGCCTCGCGACCGTCGTCGTCGAGCTTCCAATGCGCGATGGGTGCCGGGAGGTCCGCGGCGGAAGCAGAGGGAACGACGTTCAGCCACAGACAAGCCGTAAGGCACAGTCTGCTGTCAGCGCGGAGAAAACGGGCGGTACCCATGTGGAATCCCTTCATGACATGATTGACGTTTGGGCGGTGAGGGTCTTCTCGATGAATGGAATTGAATCGCCGGGAAAGCTCAAAGGCGCCTTCGTGGAGTTCCTGCAAATCAGCCGGAACGTGCTGGCGTCCGGTTCTTCAGCGACCGGGGCCAGCGCCGCGCGGCTCAGGGCTGTTTTGTTTCCGATTCCTTCAGCAACCCGCTGTCGCTGAGCCATTCCGTGAAGCGTTCGGGCCAGCGAGCGGCGGCGCTCGGCTTGGCGTTGTGACGATAACCGAAGCCGTGACCGGCATTGGCAAACAAGTGCAGTTCGGCAGGCACTTTGGCCGCTTTGTATTTGAGGTAGAGACTGGCCATCCCCTCGGCGATGTCGGGGCGGTCGCTGTAACCGGCGGCGATGAAGACCGGAGGCATCCCGGCTTCGGCGGTGAAGCTGCCAGAGCTGCCCGGATAAATGAGAGCCTGGAAATCAGGCCGGCAACTCTGTTGCTCGATGACATCCGCCGAGTCCTTCTGACCGCCATCGTGCTTCATCGCCGCATACGCCGCGAGTTCGCCTCCGGCCGAGAACCCGAGGATGCCCACGCGGTCGGACTTGATATGCCACTCGGACGCGCGACTGCGAACCAACCGCAAAGCACGTCGAGTGTCCGCCATCGCGTGGTCCTGAATCGTGTAAGCACTCCCTTTCTCGCGGGCGAGCCGGTACTTCAACACGAACGCCGCAATGCCCCGATCACGGAACCATTCCGCCAGCGCGTAGCCCTCATGTCCCAAGCACAGCTTCGAGTGCCCGCCGCCGGGGCAAATGATGACCGCCGTGCCCGTCGCTTTCTCGCGCTGAGGGACGAAGGGCGTGAGCGTGGGGTTGTGAACGTTGCCGCAATTGTCTCCGACGAACTCTTCCGCCTCCCTCGCACGAGCCTCCGATCCCGGAGCCCCTTTGCTCCACAGCGGAATCACAGCCGGCACATCCTTCGGCAACTCCGCGAACGCGGCTGCGGAAGACAACAAAACGATCACGGCAACAAGACAAGACTTCATGGCATCTCCCGCAAATGTGGAACTGGAGCTGGATTGGCAAGACCGTGACCTCAGTTACTTGAACTGCAGCTCGGTCTCGGTCAGCAGTTGTTTGATTTTGGCCTGGGTCTCGGGCGTGAAGGGTGTGCTGGAAGGGACGAGCCGCATGGACTTGAGGAAGGCGAATTCTTTGAGCAGCGCGAGTCGTTCATCGGGGAGATCGATCCCGCCGAGTTCCAGGTGCTCCAACTGCGTGATGCTGGCGACGAGTTTCAAATCGGCATCCGTGAGAGCCTTGGCATTGGTGAGCGTCAGATGGCGCAGCGTGGGGATGTCTTTGATGAGGGCGATCCCTTCCGGCGTGTCGAGGCCATCTCCCAGTTGCAGGTATTCCAGAGGGAGCTTGGCGAGGTGTTGGAGACAGCTCGGCCCGTAGCTGTCTATTTTCCCGCAGCGTGTTGAGTCGAGTCATGAGGTGTTGGGGATGGGGGGCGGTGCATTGGGTTGTTGGAGTTGGGCAAGTTCTGGTTGGAATCGGGAGCGGCCGGATTCCCACCAGCGGGTGACTTCGGACAGCAGGTTGTCCAGGGTGAACCGTGGGAAGCGGGTGGCCAGCGAGGACAGCACCGTGAGGATCACGCCGCGTCGTGTGGCTCCGGCG
>JANMLE010001546.1:0-1124 GCA_031372385.1 Planctomycetota bacterium
ACTTCGAACTGGGTTCGCGCGGCGGTCGGTTCGAGCGTGAGTGTGTAGCCGACGAACGACGGTTCGACTTTCAAATCGGCGAGCGCGTCGGCGTCCAGTGGGATCGCCCCCTGTTCGGCCGCCAGTTTGAAGCCGGTCTTCATCAGCCGCGCGATGTCAAACAGCACCAGGAGATTCGCCTTCCCAGGGAACCGTTTGCGGGCGGCCGTCACGGCGGCGTCGCCCGGCTTGGTGGAGTCGAGCGACGTCAGCAGGCTCTGCATCTCGGCCTTGCCGCCGCCGAGGGTCTGCAGCGCGCGGTTGTTCTGATACAGAACCAGTTGCTCCATGCCGCTGTCTCCGAACATCAGCGACAGCATCTTCTTTTGCATGCCGAGCGGATCGGCGGCTTCATCGAACTTCTGCTCGATCAGGATCCGGTCGACGTCGAAGCCGCCAATCTTCATGGCGTTTGGTTCGAGTGTCGTCTTCTGGGTGAAGTTGACCGAGTTGATCTCGCCCATGCTCTTCATCAGCTTGTGACTGATCTCGCGCAGGCGGCTGACGGGTGTGACGACGGAGACACCGCCGGTGCGAATGACCGGTGCCTTGTCGCCGACATCCATGTACATCGCGACTTCCTCGTACTTGAGCTTGCCCATCTCCTTCACCGCCGCGTCGAACTCGGCCAACTGTTCGGCGGACGCGTCCTTCATCATCCCCTTGGTGAGGTTCATCGACCATTCGATCATGCCCGACATGTCGGCTTTGAAGCCGGCATAGACCGACTTGTTGGGGGGCAGCTTGTCGACGACCAGCAGATCTCCGGGCGTTTGACCGGCGAGGAACTTGGCGGTCGGCGTGCCGGCGGTCACCTGCAACCGGTCCTCGTAACGGATCGCGGTCTTCGAGACGGTGAGTCCCAGCGCCAGGCTGTTGGTGTCGCGCACGCCGCGCAGGATCACGCCACCGAGGGCGCGGTACATGCCGAAGGCGGGTTCGAGCTGCGGTCGCTGCGTTTCGGGCAGCGCCGCGATGAGCTGGTCGATGAAGCCGTTCAACGCCGGTTCCGCCTGATCCAACTCGTCGGCGAAGTCCTCGGCCAACTGCTTGATGTTGACCAGCACCGCCAAGTCGGCGGCGTC
>JANMLE010000883.1:0-6600 GCA_031372385.1 Planctomycetota bacterium
TGCCGGCCAAGGCGCTCCCTGCCAGCAAGCCACAGACAACGTGCAACGCGCCGGGTCCTGCCGGACGGGGGGTGACGAAACTGTAGGCCGGTCGCACCGCCGACCGGACGTCCCGCCGGCGGAGCGGCGGGACTACAGTAGCCGTCCAGACGATCCGCAGGCCGATCGCAAACGCGGCGAACAGGTAGCAGGCCAGCCCTCCTTCCGCATAGGCGATGATCGAGATCCGATAGACCCACGGTGTCGTCAGCCAGACGAGCACGGCGAGTCCTCCCGCCGAAGCCGAGAACCAGCGGCGACCGGTCGCATACAGTCCGACGGCCGTCAGCGGTGCGAAGCCGGCGATCACCGCCTGTCCCGCCAGCGCACCCCACTGCCAATCACCAAACAACACCATGCCGCTCAGCAACAGCATCTCGGTCAGGAACGGAAAGCTGGTGTAGACGTTGTGCGACAGCCGCGTGATCCGCCCCTGCTGGAACCATTCCTTCGGTCCGCCGAGATGGTATTCGATGACATCGAAGTCGGTCTGAGGCGACATCGCCCCCAACAGCAGGCAGAACACGAACGGCACCACGACACCGCCCACAATCCACGGCAGCCACACCGGCTGATCGTCGTCGGATGTCTCCATCGAAGTCACAGGTGAGCCGGGTGGCGTCAGCCCCCGGACTCCTTTGGCGGTGCCGCATCGCGCCGTCAGACAATCGCGCCGCGACAGCCAGAGTTCCACCAGCCCCGCCGACACCAACAGCACCAGCAGCGGCCAGCGACTCATCCATCCGATCAGCCCGAGCCCGAGCATCAACAGCGAGAGCGTGGCCAGTCCCAGGCAACCGGCGAAGAAGAATCGTTCGGCGCGATCGAACTGCGGACAGATTCGCAGCGCCCGCAATTCCAATCGGCCGATGCCGAGTGCTCCCGCCCACAAGACGCCGGCGATCATCAGGAACGGCAGGCGTTGCCCGAGGTACAACCAACTCCACGGCGGCGCATTCGGCACGACGGGAGGATCAATCAGATCCAGCAAGTCGAAGGGCAACACCTGCCACACCATCCACCGGATCGTGCGATGTTCGCTCGCCACGACAAACGGATTGTTGGGCAGGCCGAAGCTGTAGAACCAGGCGCAGAACAAGATCAGCCAAACCAGCGCGAGAACCAGCCGCGGCGTGGCGTTCCCCGGCGGCATCGGGACGGGGTCGGGAGTCTTGTTCATGCCGCAATACCTCGATGTGAGCCGTTGTGAGCGGCGGCGTGCGGCATGAAAAAGACTCCCGACCCCTTCGCGGAGGCGTCACGTTTCGTCACTGGAACGAATCCATTTCTTGACCGTTGGCATCTGATGTTCCCGCAGTCCATGCATCAACCGGGCGGGCTGATCGTCGACGACAAACAGCCGACGATGTTCCTCGCGGCAGAAGCCGTCGGTGATCGCCCGGTCGATCATCACCACCAGCGGGTCGAAGTATCCCGCGCTGTTCAACAGGCCGATCGGTTTGCCGTGCAGCCCGAGCTGCGCCCACGTCAACACCTCGAACAGTTCTTCAAACGTGCCGAGACCGCCGGGGAGCGCAACGAATGCATCCGACAGTTCGGACATCAAGGCCTTGCGCTCGTGCATGTTGTCCGTCAGCCGGACTTCCGTCACTCCTTCATGCAGCAACTCCCGAGTGGCGAGGAAACGCGGAATGACTCCGATCACTCGACCGCCCGCTTGCAGCACGGCATCGGCGATGGCACCCATCAGTCCGACGCTGCCACCACCGAAAACCAGTTCGATGCCATCGGCCGCGAGCATCCGACCGAAGTCGGTCGCGGCCTGGTGATGGACGGGATCAATCCCCGCGCTGGAGCCGCAGAACACGCACAGTCTTTTCAGATCCACCACGATGACTTTCGTAGGACGGCCGTTCGGGCCGTTACATTGCGGGAAACAAAAGCACTTCTGCGGATTGAAAACTCACGCTGCGGGGCGGATTGGAAATCCGCCCTACCGGGAACGGCTGCCCCGCGTCGGGCGGCATGATAACATCGAACCCCATGCGTCACCTCATCGAGTCCCTCCGCACTTTGTTCGTCACCACATGGCCGTCAGCCGTCGTGGCGTTGGCGGCGTGGATCAGCATTGTGGTCAGCATCGATCCGGCCGGCAGCTATCCGTCGATGCCGCAGGGACCGGGCCTGACAGTCGATGAGATCTTCAATGTCGAGCAGGGTGTGTACCTGGTGGAGCAGTCCAAGAACCTGGGCTGGCTCAACTTGGTGCCAGGGACGTCGGTCGAGGCGTTTCGGCGCGTCAACGGCTACAACCCCGACCACCCGCCGCTCGGCCGATACTGGCTGGGCGTGCATCACCATCTGACGTGGTGGATCGCGCCGCCGCACCAGCCGGACGGTCCGTTTGTGACGGCGTGCGCCCGGACCGGCTCGGCCACGGCGTTCGCTCTCACGGTCTGGCTGGTCGGCGCGTTCGTCTCGATCATGTCGTCGTCGACGATCTCTGGTTGCAGAACAACAGTCGTCCCCTTGCTGCGGAATTGCTGTTCGGCGCCCGCGGTGACTTCATCGGCGGCGGCCCCACCCGGAGATTCGGCACGGGGCGCGACGACGTTTCGCAATTGGGTGGGACCACTGGCGGGACTGTCATTGGTCCTGATGCCGCGGGTCTATGGTCACGCTCATTTGGCGGCACTGGAGAGCATCACGAATCTGACGTGTACGGCCGCCGTGTTGGCGATCGCGGCGTGGTGGTCCGGCCCGGCTCCCCCCACGCGACGCGCGGCATTGGTGGCCGGAGTCGTGATGGGACTCGCGCTGCTCACCAAGATTCAGGCGGTGCTGATTCCGGTTCCGGTCATTGTCTGGTCGTTGATTCGTTGGCGGCAGAAGGCGATTGAGCCGCTGCTGGTCTGGGGCACGACGTCCATTGTC
Source organism: Planctomycetota bacterium (assembly GCA_031372385.1). GTDB lineage: Bacteria > Planctomycetota > Planctomycetia > Planctomycetales > Planctomycetaceae > Schlesneria. Next base: position 2,935 of record JANMLE010000883.1, read on the forward strand.
CTGTTCTTCGCCATGTGGCCGTATCTGTGGCTCGATCCGGTCGGCCACCTGCTCGAATACCTGGGCCGCACGACAAATCGCGCGACACTCAACTGCTTCTACTTCGGCACCATCTACAAAGACAAAGCGGTCCCGTGGCACTATCCGTTCGTGATGTTCGCCGTGACGGTTCCGGTCGGACTGCATGCGCTGGGTGTGCTGGGAGTGAAGCGGGTGAAGTCAGGAGACCGGAGTGACGAGTTCCTCGCGGACGAGTGGCGACGTGGGCTGCTATTGGCATGCGGACTGTTTCCGCTGCTTGTGTTCGCGCTGCCGAAGGTTGCCGTGTACGACGGCGAGCGGCTGTTCCTGACGGTGTTTCCCTTGTGGGCGATCTTCGTCGGACGCGGAGCGGCGCGTCTGCTGGAGATCACCGCCCGGCGCTCCGGCGTTCGGCTGGCGACGTGCGGGATCTGTGTCGTGATCGCGCTGCAAGCCGCCTCGAATTGGCTCGTCCATCCGTGTTACCTCAGCTACTACAATCTCGCCGTGGGTGGCCTGTCGGGAGCTGAGAAGCTGGGCCTGGAGATGAATTACTGGGGCGACGGAATCACCCGCAGCCTGCTCGAAGAAGCCGTCGCCGAACATGGTGGATTCACGCATGTGGAGATTCGGCCGTCGCTGCACCAGTTTCAGAACGACGACCTTCTCCGGCAGTCGCCGATCTTGCGTCAGCGACGATTGACCGACACCGATCCGCGCCGCGGCAGGTCCGCGACAACACTTCGATTCGCGTTCCGCCGGCGTGCCGATCTGAGCGACGACGAGTTTCTCAAGTATCATCATGGAAAGGGAGGCCCCGGTTTCGTGGCGGCGTATGAGCGCACCCGCTGATGTTTGTCCCGTTCATGACACTAACTCCGAGGTCCGTCCGATGACGGCGCATCAATAAATGTCCTAAACCTACAACGCAAACCTGGCCATTGCGCGACTGAAGGCGGGCGAGCATTCTTCAGCCCGGAGGGCGGCAGAAGATAGCCCACGGCGCGAGCCGTGGGGATAGATACTGTGGCTCGATCAGCCCGGAGGGCGACACACCGACGGACGTGGAAGGATCATCGAAGTATCGCCCTCCGGGCTCAGGGTCAATCTGCGCAACTCAACCCACGGCTTGCGCCGTGGGCGACCATCTGCCGCCCTCCGGGCTGAAAAAACAATCACTTCCGCTGTCAGGTTAGCGCTGTAGGTCTACGCATTAAGAAACGAAAGCGGTGATGAATCACCGCCGTCCAAATAGCCCTGCTGGAAGAAACCGAAACCGATGACGATCCCCTCGGATGATTCTGCTCTCGATCGATACAGCCGCCAGATGCGCTTTGCCGGGATCGGCCCGGAGGGACAGCGGCGATTGAGTGACGCGAAAGTCTTGCTCTGCGGATGCGGGGCGCTCGGGACCGTGCTGGCGGACACGCTGGCCCGGGCGGGTGTCGGACTGTTGCGGATCGTCGACCGGGACTTCGTCGATCTGACCAACTTGCAGCGTCAGGTGTTGTTCGACGAACAGGACGTGGCCGAGCATCTGCCAAAGGCGGTTGTCGCGGCCGGCAAACTGGCCCGGATCAATTCGCAGGTCACGCTGGAACCGCATGTGGCCGACGTGGACTGGCGAAACGTGCGAGACTTCGCGCGCGGCATGGATCTGATCCTCGACGGCACCGACAACTTCGAAACGCGGTTCCTGGTCAACGACGTTTCTTTGGAGACCGGCATTCCGTGGGTCTACGCCGGTGTCGTCGGCAGTCACGGCCAGACGATGGCGATCTTTCCGAACGAGGGGGCCTGCCTGCGCTGCGTGATCGAATCGCCGCCCGATCCGGGGACAACCGAAACGTGTGACACCGCCGGTGTGATCGCACCGGCGGTCCACATGGTGACGGCGCTGCAGGCCGCGACGGCGCTCAAGATCCTGTCGGGACAGCGGCACCTGGTCGCACCGCAACTGACCATTATCGACGTCTGGGAGGGAACCCTGCGCCAGATGAACTTGGGCGGCCTGCGGGAACGCGCGCAGTGTCCCGCCTGCGGTCCTCAAAAACGTCGCGACTGGTTGAACGGGGGGCAGTCGTCGCACTCGACGATTCTCTGCGGCAGAAACTCGGTGCAGATTTCCCCGGCGGAGCCCGCGCTGTTGTCGCTCGATGATCTCTCCTCGAAGCTCTCGTCACTGGGACAGGTGACGCGCAATCCCTACCTGCTGCGGTTCACACCGGCGGGCGAAGATCTGCAACTGACCGTCTTCCGCGACGGCCGGGCGATCATCCAAGGGACGGAAGAGATTGCCGTCGCCCGCGGGCTGTACGCGCGGTATGTCGGCGGCTGACGCGGCGGCTGCGGAAGAATTGGAATCGCAGCGACTCCTCGTATTCAGCGGCTGCCCAAGAAGCCGTCATACCTCGCGCGGGGGTCGGCGGGAATTGATCGACCCCTAGGACGGATTTCCAATCCGTTCGGGGTTGACGGACGGATTGGAAATCCGTCCTACGGCCCAGGTCGTTGATTTCCTGCGGACTGCCTCAGGTGATCTGATACCACACGCGCGAACCGTCGTTCCGGCCGTGGATGTCTATTCTTTATCCAGCCGTGGCAATTCGATTTGACAGCCTCTGATGTCGACCTAAGTTTCGGGTGTCGGGGATTTCCGACAAGAATTCCTGAGACGGGTGTTCATCCGCATGGTGCGGCTTGAATCGGTCTCGTGCCGGGGTGGAATTTCCCACTCGCGGTGGATTGATGTTCCCCAGTTAGCGAGAGGCCCGGACATGCTGAATCTCAAGAACAAGAGTCGTCGTCGCGGTGGTTTCACATTGATCGAAGTGTTGATTGTCGTGGTGATCCTGGGGATTCTGGCGGCGACGGTGCTGCCACAATTCACGTCGTCCACAGCCAACGCCAAAGAATCGGCTGTCCGCACCGATCTGAGTACTCTGCGTTCGCAAATCAACTTGTTCAAGTTCCAGCACGACGGGGTGTACCCCAGCGGGACGGCTGACAACGTCGTCAAGCAGTTGACACTCGCCAGCGACCTGGTGGGGGCCACCGCCGCCGCGGGAACCGCCGGATACCCGTATGGTCCCTACTTCATTGGCCAGTTGCCGATGAACCCGTACAACGGTGGCAATGGCGTCCTCTGCAAGACGGGCACCCTCGGGTCAGCCGACGTCGATCCTTCCGCCATGCAAGGTGGAGTCAAGGTCGGTTGGGTCTACAGCACGACCACCGGTCAGATCATCGCCAACACGCCCGGAACCGCCGCTGACGGCACGACCCTCATCAGTGCCCTCTAACACGAGGCCGGGCTGACCTCATCGTCTGCCGCTGCGAACGACTGCGAAAACCACCCGTGATTTCCGGGGTGTCATGAGAGTGAACAACTTTCATGAACCCGGTCACGGGTGTTTTCGCATTTCCGCCGCCCCATTCGCGCACTACTTGATTCGCGCGGACCAAAACGATTTCCGCGCGAATCAAACGGAGCGCGAATGGGGAACGCTGCCGAAATCGGGTGATGACTGGAATGCGTTCGCCCGGCGGTTCCAAGCGATGGCGGTTCACAGTTGTGGGTGCAGTCGCCAATTGGTGGTCTGCTCCGGACAGAGCCTTTTCTGGTCCCCTCGCCCCACGCTTTGG
>JANMLE010001604.1:0-1992 GCA_031372385.1 Planctomycetota bacterium
GGCTACCACGTGATGGGAGCCCCGCCATCGGATGCGAAGCTGGAGTAGGGAATTGCAAATTGCGAATTGAAAAGTGCAAATTGCAAATTGGAAGAAGAGGCTCGCGGCCCAGCGGCGATGACGGCCGGACCGCTTTCCGACAGTGACCAGCCCATGAGTCAACCACCCCAGCGCATCGGCATCGCGGTCGTTGAGCATGCCGGGTGCTATCTGATCGGCACGCGCGGCCCCGACGGTCCGTTGCCCGGTTATGCCGAGTTCCCCGGCGGAAAATGCCTGCCCGACGAATCCCCGGAAGCTTGCGCCGTCCGCGAATGTCAGGAAGAGACCCACTTGTTAATCACAGTGGACCGGTTGCTGCTGCGTCAGGAGCACACATATCCGCATGCCAACGTCGATCTGCACTTTTACCTGTGTCATCCGACAGACGTAGACTCGGTTCGAGATGTGCATCACGGCTTTCGCTGGATTCCCGCCAGCGAACTGCCTCGACTGAATCTCCCCGAAGCCAATGCGCCGGTTGTCCAATTGCTCTGCGGTGAATGAGCGACGAGCGGCCACCCGGCCGTGATTCGCTCCGGTCTCCAGCCTCCAGTCTCCAGCCTGAGACTACGCCAGAATGCCCGTCGCGACCGAGCCATGCACGTCGGTCAGGCGGAAGTCTCGGCCGCTGTAGCGGTAGGTCAGGCGGGTGTGGTCGAGGCCCATCAGGTGCAGGATCGTCGCGTGCAGGTCGTGGACGTCCATCCGGTTTTCCACGGCATGCACGCCGACTTCGTCCGTGGCCCCGTACGTCAGTCCCCCCTTCACGCCGCCGCCCGCGAGCCAGACGGTGAAGCCGGTGTGGTGATGATTGCGGCCCTTGGCACCCTGTGCGGTCGGGGTCCGGCCGAACTCGCCGCCCCACAGGATCAGCGTGTCGTCGAGCATGCCGCGCGACTTCAAATCTTGCAGCAGCGCGGCGATCGCCTGATCGCTTTTGAGGGCGTCGCGCTTGTGGTCCATGATGTCGCCGTGCGCGTCCCACGGCTGACCGGCACCGTAATAGAGCTGCACCATCCGCACGCCCCGTTCGACAAGTCGCCGGGCGATCAGGCAGCCGTTGGCGAATTCCCCCTCGCCATACAAGGCCCGTGTCGAAGTGGATTCCAGGCCGATGTCGAACGCGTCCTGCGCTTCGAACTGCATGCGGAACGCCATCTCCAGCGACGCGATGCGGGCTTCGAGTTCGATGTCCTGGCCGCGGGCCGCCAGATGTTTTTCGTTCATCGCCTGCAGGATGTTCAGCACCTGACGCTGTTCGGGGGCGGCCAGATGCTTGTTGTTCAGGTGACCGATGACCTGCTTCGGATCGATCTTGGAATTGTTGATGTGCGTCCCCTGGTAGATGCCGGGGAGGAAGCTGTTGCCCCAAAGCGCGGGGCCGACGACCGGCTTGCCCGGACAGAGAACGACGTAACCGGGCAGGTTCTGGTTCTCGCTGCCCAGGCCGTACGTCAGCCATGACCCGAGGCTGGGGCGGATCGGCTGTTGGGCTCCGCTGTTCATCATGAACAGGCCGGGTTCGTGGTTGGGCGTGGTGGTGTGCATCGACCGGATCACGCACAAGTCGTCCGCACAGTGTGACAGATGCGGATAGATCTCGCTGATCTCGAGACCGCTCTCGCCATGCTTGGTGAACTTGAACGGCGACGGCATGAACTTGCCGCCGGGGCCGGACTTCCCCTCCTGCTCTTTCAGTGCCGGCTTGTGGTCGAACGTGTCGACGTGCGACGGACCGCCGTTCATGAACAGGAAGATCACCTGCTTGGCCCGCGGTTCGAAGTGCGGCGCTCGTGGAGCGAGCGGATTGCCCGCATCGGCGGCCGTCCCCGCGCCGGCGGATTGCTGCGCGAGTAGACTCCCCAGCCCGAGCATTCCGAAGCCGGTCCCCGTGCGGAGCAGCATGTCGCGCCGCGTCAGCGGAGCGGTCCACGACTTCGCGGTTTCTTC
>JANMLE010000889.1:0-3725 GCA_031372385.1 Planctomycetota bacterium
GAACAGTCGGCCGCGAAACCGCTGGCCGAACACGTCGCCGAGTGGCTGGCCACGCTCAAGGCTCGCAATCGTTCTGCGAAGCATCTCACGAAGCTGGCCGGGTACGTCAAACGAACGGCCGCCGCTTGCGGTTGGAAACGGCTGAAAGACCTGTCGTCGACCGACGCCGAACAGTATCTGGCCGAACGGCGGGAAACGGTTCTCGACGCGGACGGGAACGACGCGCGCGGTTTGTCGTTTGCCGCATCGAACGACCATGTCGCCGCGCTCAAGAACTTCGGGAACTGGCTCATCAAGTCGCGTCCGAAGCGCTGGCCGGAAAATCCGTTCACCGGAATGTCGAAGCTCAACTCCGGCGAAGATGTTCGTTTGGAACGTCGACCCGCGACGCCGGACGAGTTTCCGAAGCTCCTCACCGCCGCCGCTCACGGGAAGCCGTTCCGCAGTCTGACCGGTCCGGACCGCGCCATTCTGTACCTCGTCGCCGCGGAAACGGAATTGCGGGCGAGCGAACTGGCCAGCCTCACTGAAGTGAGTCTCGACCTGTCGGGCGAGATTCCCACCGTCACTCTTGAGGCCGCGTACTCGAAACGCCGCCGCCGGGATGTCCAGCCGATCCGCCCTGAACTCGCCGAACGGATACGGAGATGGCTCGCATCCCGAGCCCGAACCGCTCCGACGCTGAGCATGCATGTCAACACCCCCGCGAAGCTCTGGCCGGGAACTTGGAACGAGAAAGCCGCGACGATGCTGCGCGCGGACCTGGACGCGGCTGGCATCGCGTTTGAAGACGAACGCGGCCGGCTCGACTTCCATTCGCTCCGCGGGACGTTCGCCACGAATCTGGCGACGGCGGGCGTCAGTCCGAAAGCTGCTCAAGAGTTGATGCGGCATTCCGACATCAATCTCACGATGAAGACCTACACGACGCTCCGGCTGTCGGACGTGGCGGGCGACTTGAACAAACTCCCCGCACTGCCAACAAGCGACGCGCCGACGCAACGGGCGACGGGAACGACTGACGCCGCTCCGATCGAACGGCAGACCACCACAGCCAAACCGGCCCCGGTTTTGGTTGCACGTTTGGTTGCACGCCCTATTGGAAAAAAGGGGTTGCCATTGATGACGGCTGATGAATCGCGACCCTCCGAAACCGAGTTGAAATCGCCATCGTCCACCAACGAAACAACCCCTGTTTTGCAGGGGTTTGATGCTGATTGCGAACCGGTGAGGATCGCTGAGAAACAAGAGCCACCGCTCAGACTCGAACTGAGGACCTACGCTTTACGAAAGCGTCGCTCTACCAACTGAGCTACGGCGGCACGGCGATGAGGCGAGGATGATAGCAAAAACCGAAACTTGGACAAGGCGCAAACTCACCGCAAACAGCCGTTCATTCGGGGGCTTGCGGAACTTCCGGTCATCACCGAAGTTCGCGGATCAAGTCATCAAGTCGGGCGGGTGGAAGTGCGCTGCTTCCAACGAACTCAGGAATGGATGTGCGGTCACTTCCCGATCTGTGTGACTGGGGTCGAGTCTTCCCGCGTGGACAACTCGTTGGGGGCTTGAAGACTCGACCCCCGCCACACGAACCACACGAACTCGATTTCGGGAAGTTGCTTCGACGCGATTCCTGATCGTCTCAGCGCGGCTTGGGGCGTTTGCTCTTGGCGAGTACGGGTGTGCTCCGCTTGGCTTTGGTGGACTTCATCAGTTTCGGGAGTTCTTCGGCCGCCACCACCCAGCCGCGGCATTGATTGCTGCCGCACAGGCACTTGATCGCGCCATCGGCACTCCATTGGTAATCGATGGTCAGTTCCGCCCCTTCGGGAATGTCGGCCACGGCAGCGATGTGGACTTCCGAGGGAGCCGTCGATCCGTCCGCGTGCGTCACAGCCAGTAGTTGGAGCGCGCAATTGGGTTCGCAGCGGTGATTGAGGAAGCGGAACGGGGGACGAGGTTCCAATGACAGGGAGTCCCCGAGGTCAATGCAGTAGCGGCTGGCATAGTCGGGGTCGTCGATGACTTTCCCCAAGACCTGCCCGAGGTCGGTTCCCCCCGGGATTGCCTGTCGGGCAAATACACCCTTTCCAAACGAGACCTTACCCACCATCACCCACGGATTCGCAGTCGACATCGTGTCTCCAGTTCGCGCCCTCGGTCTGTTTGCAGGGAATGCAAACGTCATGTCATCGGGGCCACACGATACCGGGGCCGCGCAGCGAGTCAACCGTCAGGCGAACATCTGCGGCAATGTCACCACCGCACGGAACTGCGGCTGGTCGATGTCGGTCTCGACAGCCGTCCGGTTGATGGCATGCAGATCCCGATGGCCGGGGCTGCAGTAGGAGCCGTAATAGGTGAAGGCGAGTCGAAAGCCGTGCATTGTCAGCGACGTGCGGGTGAAGGCGTTGAAGCTGGAGGGTCCACCGACCGGATAGCTGAAGGCGAAGACCGGTTCACCGAGTTCTTCGTCCAGTCGCCGCTTGCATTCGGAGATCTCCCAATCCTGTTGCTCGGCCGACTGATTGGCCAGGATCGGATGGGTCACGGTGTGGCCGCCAAAGGTCATGCCGCCGCGCCGCATTTCGCGAACCATGCCCCACGTCATCCACAAGTCCTCGGAAATCGATTGGGGGCAGCGGCCGCATTGCAGGGCCGTGGCCAGAAACTCGATGAAGTCGGCAGTCGATTCGCCGGGCAGCCCCTTGTAGACGTTCAGCAGGCGGCGGATCGAAGATTCGCGGTGCGGCTCATCGAACGGGACCGGTGTCGAAGTCCAGCGGTTCACGTCCAGGACCGACAGCGGGCTGGTTCGGACCATCCATGCGATCTCGTCCCACCACGGCACTTGAGGAGAGTCCAGGAAACCGGTGGTCACGAAAAATGTCGCGGGAAGTCCGTGTGACCGCAGCACCTGGTACGCGTGGGTGTAATTGTCCCGGTACCCATCGTCGAAAGTGAACATCACGTGGCGTCCGCGCGGCTCGCGCAGAACCTGTTCCAAGTCGTTCAGGCCAATCACGTCGAAGTTCTTCGCCGCCAGTCCCACCTGGTAGTCAAAGTCCTCCAGCGTGGCACTCCACAGGTTGCGGTCGATCAGCGAACGACAGGGGTCGCCGATCCTGTGGTAGTTCAGAATCAACACTCCGTTCCAGATCCGACTGGCCCGCAGCGCTCGTCCACATCCGGTGATGTCGAGCGCCTGAGAGAGCCACGCCCGCTTGGAGAGTTCTTGCAACATTTTCACCAAATCAGTTCTTCAGTCTGGAATGCCGAACGGGCGGCGGACGAAGGGTTCGGCAATGAACGTGGACAACTCTTGCATACCGAACGACGGGAAGCAGGTCGCGGTGCGCCGAACCTTACCAATTCCTTACCAAACCGACAGCCGATTCAAGATGTCGGCAATAACTCATTTCACCCGCAAGCTGCGAATGCGCCGCATGACCGTTACGACCGGACTGCGCATCCGACCGGAGTCCGCGATCGCGCCTGTCCCATAGGGGCTGTGCATTTTCTACTTCCGAGAGTTACTCGGTGAGTCGCGACACGAGCGGTGTCTCCCTGCCACGGTCTGGTATCACCGCTTCGCCTTCTCATTCGCGCTCCTTTTGATTCGCGCGGACCAAAACGATTTCCGCGCGAATCAAAAGGAGCGCGAATGAGGAGTGCTGTCGAACTGGAGCCAACAGACAACTGCCGCTTCGCGGCGGGCAGCTCTC
>JANMLE010001661.1:0-1093 GCA_031372385.1 Planctomycetota bacterium
GTTAGCGCTGTAGGTTTAAGCGGGGGACATCCGTCCCCCATTTCACTTCATCAGCCGATCACGCCGGGTATCGCGCTTCGTTGGCGGGCACCGCCATGGCGCATTCACGCTGAGTGAATTCCGTCGAATCGCGGACGTTGCATTGCGGTCGACTCGAACCGGGTCGTCGGCTGCTCCGATGACGGTGAGACCGCCGGGGCCAACGCGCAACCGGCTGCAAATCCGGCAACCGGGTTGTCAGTGTGGTGGCAGCGCTCCAAACTCGGTACAGATACATCGTCTTTCGATCCTCGTTCGACGTTGGAATCTGTCCGCTCATGACCCGTCCGCTGCTGCTGTTGAATGTTGTCGGCCTGACGCACGAGATGCTCGGGGCGAACACTCCCCATTTGAGCCGCCTGGCGGAGGATGGGTTCGCCCGGCCGATGGGGACCGTGCTGCCGGCGGTGACCTGTTCGGCGCAGTCCACGATCCTGACCGGAACGCTCCCCAGCCAGCATGGCATCGTCGCCAACGGCTGGTACTTTCGAGACCTTGCCGAAGTCTCGCTGTGGCGGCAGTCGAACCACCTCGTGCATGGCGAGCGACTGTACGACGCCGCCCGCCGGCATGATCCGTCGTACACGGTCGCGAAGATGTTCTGGTGGTACAACATGTACGCCAACGTCGACTGGTCGATGACGCCGCGTCCGAGTTACCCGGCCGACGGTCGCAAGGTGTTCGATTCCTACAGTCAGCCCGCCACGCTGCGCGATGAACTGCAGGCCCGGCTGGGTGTCTTCCCGCTGCACCGCTTCTGGGGACCGGGTGCCGACATCCGCAGTTCGCGCTGGATTGCCGACGCGTCGGTCGAGGTGATGAAGCGGTACCAGCCGAGTCTCACGCTCGTCTACCTGCCGCACCTGGATTACAACCTGCAGCGTCTGGGACCGCTCGACCCGCGACTGGCCGACGACATCCGGCTGGTCGACGCCGAAGCGGGCAAATGCATCGCCGCCGCGCACGAAATCGGTGCCGACATCATCGCCCTGTCGGAATACGCCATCACGCAGGTCTCGCGACCGGTCCACATCAACCGCGTGCTGCGCCGGCA
>JANMLE010001672.1:0-12968 GCA_031372385.1 Planctomycetota bacterium
ATTCCCGTCGCTCCGCCGACGGGACGAATCGCGACGTAATACTTTGCCAGGCTCCTCCCACAAGCCCGGAATCGTCGGGTGTTCGCCGAGCCGGGCCAACTGGCCGAGTCCCGGTTGCAGCCGCAGGCGGCCGACGTCGAACACCGTGTGCAGGATGGTGGAAATCAAGTGCGGCACGGTCAGCGGTTCGGTGTCGGGCTGGCCGCTTGCAGCAGGGAGTTGAGCGTCAACCCACCCAGTCCCAATGTCCCCAGCGTCAGAAACCCGCGCCGGTCCAAACGATGATAACGATCGGAAATGGTGAGCATCGATTCGTGTCGCGAAAGAGTCGGAAGGTCCGCCAAGTGCTGTGCCATGTTAGCCAGATCGTCCGGGTAGATCCACAGGGACTGATGCGACCTGCCGGGGCCAGCGCGGTGAAAGCTCGGCCGTTTCGTTGGGAACTTGCCCTGAGCCCGGAGGGCGGCAGAAGTTAGACTTCGCGCGGCCGAAGATGACTCGTATTACTATTTCTCAGCTTCTTGTTGTGGCGCGCGCATTTTAGGCGGCGAGTTGATTCAGTTTGTTGGTGGTGGTGCTGGCGGCGGCCAGCAGGGCGGACAGTGACAAACGGCCTTTTTCGGTGACTCGGTCGCTGTGGCTTTTGCAGACTTTCTCCACGATTCCATGGGCGCGCAGCAGCGATAACTTGCGGCTGATGGCGCTGGTGCGGCGGCGTTGTTCGGCCGGGTCGGTGGTGTCGGCCCCGAACCAGATCTCGCGCAGGTGCCGGTTCCGCAGGCCGGACACGGTGAATTCGGGGCGTGCGACGGCCGTCAGCAACTTCAGGTCGTCGGCCGCCAGCGGGTTGAGGGCGCGGAACCGGCGGCTGCGGGCGCGGGTGGCGTCCGACTGCTCGCGACCGGGACGGACCACCGGCGCGCACAGCGAGGTCGTCAGTTCCTTCAGCGTCTGGTCGTCGTTGATCGCCGACACCAGCGCCGTGGCGTAGCGGTCGTTGACGGCCTGGCTGACTTCCGCGCGGCGGTGCAGATCGGCCACGCCCTGGCGCATCCGCAGCCATTCCGGCGCGGCGTCCGGGTGGTTCTCGCGGGTGCGGAAGACCTTGAACTCGGCGGGATCGTTCATCGTCAGCTCGAACCGCAGCACGCCCGGGCGGCCGGTAGTTTGGACCGGGGACAACGGCATCTTGGCCGAATTCGAGTTCAGCCAGTGTTTGATGCGCAGGCCGGTGTGGAAGGTCTTCACGTTGCTCTTCAGCGTCCCGCCGAAGCTGGCGCGCGGGAAGCCGTCGGCGCGTGTCGTGCGGCCCATGAACCGGAGCACGTCGCCGGGACCATGCGCGAGGATGCTGGCCCGCACCAGTTGTTCGGTCAGCGGCAGCACGTCGGCCCCGTTGCGGAAGAGGACGTCGGTGGACCATTCGCTCTCGGCCACCGACCAGTAGTAGTTCCGCGCGTCGGGAGGACAGTGCGCGAAGAGGGTCTCATGCGCCGGGTGGACGGTGCGCTGCAATTCACCGAGCAGCTCCGGCCACGAGACCTTCAGTTGCTCGTCGTACAGCGCCTGCGCCGCGTCGATGTCGTCGACCTGGCAGATGCAGTTGTCGCGGCTCACGAAGCCGATGCCGGCCTGCTTCAGTTGACGGCCCAGCCACTCGTGCCCGTTGAGGCAGACCTGAATGCCGAAGGGGAACCACGTCTGCAACCGCACGTGCATCAGGCCGAACCGCGGATGGTCGAAGTCGTGGTACAGGTGCAGGCACTTGCGCGGAGCCCGTTCGAGTGCGATCTTCTTTTGCTCACGATCGCGGCGGACATGAAAGCTGATGCACGGCTCGACCGCGGTGAGCACCCCGATCAGCCCGTCTCGAATCCGGTCCCGCCCGGCGATCTCCCGCGCGGCCTGCTGCTTGTCCTCGGCACTGCCGGGCAGATAACGCACCTCGCGCCCCTGATCGCGTGCGGCCTGCAACGACGACTCCTTGACGAAGCGGCCGCACTGTTGGGCATACGGCTTGAAGTCGGTCATCTTGACCCCGGCCCCGTACAGATGACCCGCCATCCCGCGCGCGTCGATCACGCACCGCAGGATGCCGCGAATCATCAACCGATCAAACCCCGACAGAACACCCATGACACGACCACCCAACTGCTGTACAAAGCTCTTCATGATGACGCTGCTCCACGGTCTGGAAGGAATGTGACAACTCCCCCAACACCATCCGGGCAGCGTCATCTTTTTTCAACACTCCTTGGTTGCGGCCGAGCGAAGCGAGGCTGCACTGTTTAACCGCTACGCCAACGGCGGGCGCGCAGGCGGGAGCGAACCGTTGTTCTCGCGCACGCCGTTGGCGTAGCGGTTAAACGTCTCAGGTAAGTCCGCGCGAGGGAATGAAGACGCTTCCCCATTTCGCGGCCCTGTTGAGGACTCCATGAGCGCGGCACCCGCCCCCGGCACGGAATTCAAGGAGCGGGCGTTTCTCCCGCAGCCTCCTGCGGCACGCTCAGTTCGACATCACGGTAGATGTCCGCCAGCGGGACACTGATGCCCAGCGACGGGAACTCGATGGACGACTCCGGGTGATCGAGCGGCGTCATCAACCAGGCGACTCCATCCGACTGCCGGACATAGCTGACCGCCCGCCGCGCATCTTGCGAGACCAGCACATACTGCTGGAGCGACGGCGCATCGCGATAGAGATCAAACTTGGCCCCCCGGTCGTAGGCTTCCGTCGAGGGAGACAGCACCTCGATCACAACCTGCGGGTTCAGCAGCGTGTCCTTCTTGTCATCGAGAAACTCCATCGGCGGACAGGCCACCACGATGTCCGGGTAGACGTAGCTCTTCGATGGTTTCGGTTTGACCCGCATGTCGTGGGTGTACAGCCGGCAACCCTGCCCGCGCAACTTCAAATGGAGTTCGGCGAACAGGTTTCCGGCCACCACGTTGTGCGGCTCCGACGCCCCTGTCATCGCAAAGATCTCTCCGCGATGAAACTCATGCCGGAATTCGGAGGCTCTCTCGAAGGCCAAGTATTCGGCCTCAGTCAGACGCGACTTGATGACTGCGGACATGAAACGATCCCCTGAAAAACAAACGCCGATGGGGCACGCCCCGAGTCTTCCCCAGGCACAGAATCCCGCCCAACCCACTCCCACCTCACTGATCGTTGAGGAAATGCGACCCGAGTTCAAGTTGTCGCCGCTGCGATTCTGTGTGATTGTTCTCACGAACGATGGCAGCCGCCCTGTCCAGACACCGCCCACGGCTGATAGGTGGGAGAATTCTGCTGTGAGTGTGGCAATGCTTGTCACCGCAAACGCAGAGGCAGTACGATCATTCCCCTCATGAAACACAAAGCACCTCAGATCGAGTTTGTCCTAGACGGCAACGTGGCTGGAGTGAAAATCACGCCCGCCACCATCGGTCTGGCGCGGTTCAACGAATTCAATCAGCAGGTGGCGACGTTCATCGCCGGCTCAGAGGGATTGAAACTGGATGACGTGCAGGTGAGCGTGGGCGAAGGCTCGTACAAGCTGACCGCCCTCCTGACGCCTCTGATTGTGGCCGCTCTCGAACCGGACTTGCAGGCCCTACAGCGCCCGGATTCGTTGGGAGAAATTGACCCCAAACGCGCCGAAGTCGTCGCGAAATGGCAAGCTCGCAGCAAAGGGAACGCCGACCTGCGCTACGCCATTCGCCCATACGGCTTCGTCGCGAAGCCGATCGAACTGAGCACCGCCACTGACTACCGAGTCGGCGAGATTGTGCCGTGGGTCAAAGTGGAAAAGTACCTGTTCGGGACCGTCGTGGACATGGGCGGCGTGCAGAAGGTGAATGTCCAAATTCGCTTGGACGACTCGGGCCAGATCGTGCGTGTCGGCACGAACCAAGGATACCTGAAGGATCAGCAGGAGAACCGCCTATACCGCAAAGTGCGTGTGCGAGTGGAAGCCGACCAACACTTCCGCACGGGGCAATTGCGCAATCTCCGGCTGCTGTCGTTCGAGGACTATGAGCCACGCTACGACGAGGCGGCACTCGACCGGTTTGCAGAGCAGGGTCGCCAAGCTTGGGCCGATGTGCCGGATGCCGCGGAATGGGTGCGTCAATTGCGGGGAGGGGCGTAATGGCTGTCGGGGTGGTTTTGGACACCAGCTTTCTGATCACCCTGGCAGACCCCGGACGAGCCAGCCACGAAGCCGCTCGTCAGTACTGGCGGCATTTCACCGAACAGGCATTGGCCCGTGTTTCTCCCCACGATCGTGGTCTCGGAGTTCTGCATCCGGCAGGAGATCCCGCCCGAGATCCTGCGAGCCTGTGTCGTGCTCCCGTTCAACTGGGACGATGCCATCCAGGCGGCGGCACTCGACTTTTCCAAAGCCGATCGGGAAGGCGAGTCGCGGGATGCCCTGAAAGACGACGTGAAGATCATCGCCCAAGCGATGGTGAAAGATGCCGCGTGGATCATCACGGACGACACAAAATCGTTTTACAAATTCGCCCACCAACTAACTTCAGCGGGCAAGGCGAGATTTCGTCCGATCAAGTTGGAGGACGGTTTCGACCTCGCATTCTTCGATCCATCAGGCCAGCGCCAACTCAGCTTCGATGACGAGCCGGACGAGTCGGAAACGGACTGACCCACACCGACGGGACCACGCCCCCTTCTTCGGACTGCACGTGTTCGGGCATCACAACGTCAGCCCACACGTGAATTGGTTATTTCCTTCGAGCCTTGGCCAGAGCCTTGAAGAACCTCTGGTAAACATACGGCTTCACAAAGAACGCCCGCCGCTGAAAGCAAGAGAACGTCAACTCCCGAGCATGCCCCCTCACCGTCAAAGTGCCGGATTCGTTTTGGGGAGGAGACTCTGCCATCGGTGAATCGACCGCAGTTCAAAGGTTGTCAACCGCTCAAGAACCCAAATCCGGGGTGGTTACCCAGTAGTTAACGAGTCTGTCGATGTGCCGTGATTCCCAAACTGCCCCAGTCGCTTCTCAAGGATCGCCATCACTTTTGCGGCGAGCTTTTCACTAGCCGTCTTTTCTGCGGCCTGCTGGGCAAACTCGGAGCGCATGTGTTCGGAGTACTCGCGGTAGTGCATCAACGCTGCGGAACAAGCCGCCGGGTCACGGGGAATCATGACCGGACCGCGACGACCGCATTCGTGAGCCGCCAACGCCAACTGAGCACGCTGTTCCTTCCCCAACTCAACAAGATGGCTGCCCATTTCCAATTCGACCAAGCCCATGATGGGGCGAAGCACAATTTTGGCCTTGCCGTCGTGAAGTTCAATTGTCTCGGCGTCCTTGATCTCGGCACCGTAGAAGTCCTCTGGAAAGCGACGGATCAATGACAGATCGAGCGCGTCCCAGATTTCTGCGGCCATCGCTTCTGGTGATGGGCTGCCGCCACGCTTGGTCCGCTTCTTGTTTTCATTGGCCCGCAGTTCCTTATCCCGGATCGCGCGGTGCATTGTGGTCATTTCCGCGTACAGTCGGTCGCGAATGGCCTTGCGCTCGGTGGCGTCGGTCAAACCGAGCAGTTCCAACACCGCATCGTCCAGCGCGAGCCGGGCCGGGTCCGCGAATTCGTCGGTAAGGTTGCGGGTCTTTCGCTTGGTCATGGCGTCGAGGGCGGCGCTGATTCTTTTGGCGACGGCGCGCGTCGCCTGACGAACATCGGGAACGGGCATCATCTTGACATCGACGACTTCGGTTTTGAGGTTGCCTTCCGTTCCCGCCCAGCGTCCGAAGAGGTGCTTGTGCATCGCGACAAGCGTTGAGTTCAGCACCCCGCAGAGTACCGTTGAATCAACACCCTCAGCGGCATGGACATCAAAAAGATTATGGTTTGCGACCAACACTCGATTGTTGAACGGGGCCAAGTGTCGGTACTGCTGCGCCATGGGCCACAAGATGTCGCCTCGTGCTCCGGGGCGCAGGTCATACCACTCGCGAGTGTGGTTGGCTCGCCCCTGAACGGTACTTCCCTTGTCAAACCCTTCCTTCTCGCCCCACAGAATGTACTTCAGGGCCTGAGTGTTTCTGAGCTTGGCCCGCGTGTCGCCACACAGAAAGACCTGCAACCGCAAATCGGCAGGATCGATTTTGATCCCGTGGACACCGTTGGTCTCCATCAGGTTGTGAACTTCCGGCTCCAAATACCGTGCTTCGATAAGGTGGTCGCTGCCATCGCCCGCGCGAACGACTCGGATGCGATCCGTCTGAATCGGCAGGATGCCCCAGCGGCCTTTGAATTCCTTCGGTGTCTGGTGTCGGTCCAGATGTTCCTGAGTCACATCACGGACGAAGAAGAACTTGTCGCAGCCGGTTTTGACACCGAACCGAACCTCGGCGATGAAGCTCAATGGGACAAGTCGTTTGGAGAAACGTTCCGCGAGTTCAAAGTAGAGGTCGGGCGCACGCAGGTGGACTCCCCACTTGCCACCGAAATAGTGACCGTGCGCGGTCTTCGACTTTGTGGACGCCGACACTTCAGCGTCGTCCTCGCCGTCGCCAATCTTGCCGACCATCAGGGCATTCTTGACGCCCGCATCCCACAAGTCGCCTTGGCGCACAACTCGGACTCGCCAATGCGGATCGATCACGTCCGCAGTCAAGTTCTCGATCCGTCCGCGTAGTGCTTCGGCGGCCGCTTGACGCTGTTCTTCATTCTGACTGGCAGGAAAGATGTCGGACATGAGCGAGCGAATCTGTACGAAGCGAATCAGGCTCTCTCGTCGTTTGGTTGCATCCTTCTCACGGCGCAGGATCGCAGCGCAGGTTGTCACTCGCGCGCCGGTAAACCACGGCTCCAATTGGCTCTCGAAAATGGCAACGACTACGAAGTTCTTCAGCACGAACTCCTGCAAGCGAAAGCCGTACTCGACATCCAGCCAGCCGCTCGACGTGAGGAACCCAAAGTGAGCGTCGTCCTTGAGAAACTTGGCGACGTGAGGCCAAATGTAGACGTGCCGGTCGCTGCGACCCGAGAAGGCGATGTCAGGAGCAAAGGCTGCGGCTAGGCCGGACAAGTGCTGCTTGTAGGCTTTCTGCTCTTTCTTGATCTGGTCGAGGCCCCTTGGTCGTGATCTTGATGCGGCCCTTGAACTCGGCGGTCGGCGGAATGCTGATTTCCTCCTGCCGCACGTAGGGTGGATTGCCAACAACGGCATCGAGTGGGGGGATGTACACCGGCAACATCTGTCCATGCTTCCCGCCCGAGCCGAGCGGCACCGTGAGAACCACACGGTCGGGTGAAACGTCAAAGAAATCCTTTTGGACAACGAGCGGATAGTTCTGATCGTCGATGAGGTCGCGCGTGGCGAGATTCATCGTTGTCAGATGCGTTGCGTAGGCGGAGATGTCCGTTCCCATGAGCTGGTTCAGAGCGTCCGTGTGCGTCAGCACTGTCCCTGACTTGGCGGCGAGATACTTCTTACGGGCATACGCTCGAACGAGGAACGTGCCTCCCCCACACGCTGGGTCCATGACATTGGCGTTGGCGTCACGAATGCAGAAGGCATTGATCAGGTCCACGACCTCCGGCTTGGTGTAGTGCTGGCCGTAGCGATGACGTTCTTCGGGGCTGATGAGCCGCTCGAAGATCGGGCCGATCACGTCGTAGTTGAGCTTTGTGAAATCGAACCGCTCGACTGAATTGAGCAGATCTCGCCACGCAGGCACCGCGTCGTCCGCGGTGAAGGGAAGCTCGTCGCCAAAGTCGCCCTTGAAGATCGTCTCGTAATCACGGCTGAGCCGCATGGCGTCGGTGAAGGCGTTGACCAGTGTCTCTTGGAGTCGCTTCGCGTTGGAAACACTGGCGGGCAAGCGCAGCAGCTTGAGTTTGGTCCAACGCCGGCGCATCGCCAAATAGAAGACGATCTTGTTGACCAAGACGTAACATGAAAACTTGGCGGCACGTTCCAGATTGTCCCGGCGGATCAACTCATCATCGGAAAGGTGCCAGCCTTGTGTGTCGCGCATCCAACGATCAAGTTTGACCTTGAAGGGGCCGTCCTGCGCGTACCTCCTCTCGATGGCGTGCTGAACTGTCAGAATCGGGCGTTCGAGTCCGGCTTCCAGCACCGAGACGAAGAACGTGTCCAGCGGCTTGCGGTCCAGTGGCGCATCACCGCGAAACGCGGCGGCGGCACGCTCCAAAAACGGAATCAAACCTCTGCGAATGTCGTCTTGGAATGCAGGAGAGGAAAGGTCGGTAGCATCGCGGACACGAGTCAATGTTTGATCGTAAATGGACCGCTCTTCCAACCGGATACCCGGCTGGTCCGTCTTCCAAAGAACTATTCGATTGACATTCCAAGTCAGAAAGAACTCTGAGCCGACTTTAAGTGCCTTCTTGATGGCGTCCTCAACGACGGATTCATTAAACGGTGAAACTCCGTCGGCCATGTACGGCAGCTTGACCTCGCCCGTGACCGCCACGCCACCTGATCGGTCGTAAATTGTAAGGTCACGGCGCTTGTTGGAACCGCTCGCCGACTGCTCAATTTTGACTTGGCCGAATGGAAGCTCGGGCCGCGCGGACAGGATTTCGTTCATCCATCCGGCAGCCTGAGAACAGAACGTTAACTCGTGATCTATTGCCATCGCTTCCGATCTTTGCTGGGCGGCCTTGCTTGACCACCCAGGCAGGGTGGCATCGTTTGCAGCTCAGAATTACAGAAGATTCGCCACTGTATCGGAGTCCTCGGAGAAATAGTGCCATTGGTGGTGCGTGAGTTCTCTGGAATTGTTCGTCTCTGTCGATGCACACCGTCATTTATCATCCGGGGCGTTCGCGTGGCGGACCAATTCGCGGAAGGTGGGGCGGAGCGACTTGTGGAGGAAGCGGGCGAAGGTGGTGTCGAGGTTTCGGGTGGCGATCAGTTCGACGACGTCGGCGAAGTCTTTGTGAGTCCGACGCAGGTTGCCCAGGCCGCAGGCGATTTTCATTTCGATCAATCGAGACAGGCGAACGACGGGCAGCCCCTCCAGTTCTTCCACATTCAGGTCGCCAGTCGGCTCGGGGATGGTGACTTCGCTGCCCTTGCCGGCTTTCTGACCGGAAAACAGGAACTGAACGGCGATGCCGTCGGGCGTGCGAAACTCGGCATTGGTTTTGTCCCAGATGAGTCCGCCATCCGACAACACCTTCCGCACGGCGTCGCCATCGCTGGAGCGGATCACGAGATCAAGGTCGACCGTGTTGCGTTGATAGCCATGCAGGCAGACGGCCACGCCACCACAGATCGAATACGGAATTCCCGCGGCGGACAACAGAGCATCACCACGCTCCGCGACGTTCCACAGCGTCTCGTTGCCAAGCATGCGATAGACCTTTTGGGCTGCGATCATGATCCGTCCCCCGCCGCGGATTATAGCCATGCCGGTGATGCTTCAGCATTCCCGGACCACCAGACCGACGCGCGTTGCCGGGAAGCGAAGTGCGGATGCACAACCTGCGTCGACCACGTCAACAGCCCGTCACCACTTCGGCCAGTGCAGAGGCATCCAGGAACTCGCAGGTGACTTGGAAGTGGATGGTGTGAGGGCCGTTGAAGAATTCGATTTCGGCTTTTTCGCCGAAGCCGAGCTTGTTGTCGTGGCGGCGGACTTTGGCGGATTCAAATGCGACCCAGTCGTGCCTGCCGGTGAAGACGTCGCTCTCCGGGTCGTTGGTCGAGGCGTTCTTCGCGAGCCATTGCTTCGCCTCTCACGTCAGGTCGCGCTGATTCGATCAACAGCGACAACGTGGAATTGGCATGGTTCACAGCGACGTGGCCGCAAGACGGCAGACCCCTCACCCTAGCCCTTTCCCCGCTGAGCCGGGGTGAGGGGACAAGGCGGCGGATCACTGGCGGCGGGGCTGAAGCTGGTGCTGCAACTGTTCCGCCAAATCATTCAAACGAGCCTCGTCGTAGCCGGCCAATTCTTCCAGCGTCGATTGAGGGACGCCGAGAAGTTGTTGCAACAGCGTGATGCGACCGACCAACACGCCTTCCTGACGTCCCTTTTGGAGTCCCTTTTGGAGTCCTTCTTGGAGTCCTTCTTGGAGCCCCTTTTGGATTCCTTCTTGGAGCCCCTCTTGGAGTCCTTCTGCAAGTGCGTCCTCGTGAGCCTTTTGCAGTCTGGCGGCGTCGTCTCGTTGGAACTTGAGGCGGGCGTTGTACAGCAGGCGCTGCTCGGGTGTGCGTGAGATCATTTCCAAGACTCCTGCCGCTTCGGCGATTTCACGGTCGGGGAACAATCGGCTGATTTCGTTGGGTGTCAGTTGTTCGGCATTTCGCAGGAAGAAAGCCCAACGTTCTGTCGGCGTCGCATGATACACATTCTGCTCGGTCACTCGAAGCTTCGACAATTCCAAAAGATGGATTTGCAGGTCGTCCGTCAGAACAAATCCTGCGGCTTCCCGCAAACGAAAGTCGAGATGCAGTCCGGGGAGCTGAGGAAACAGGGCTTGTGTCAGAACGCAGATGCTGATCGCCGGGTGAAGCTCCGCGTATTGCGTCCCTTCGGTCAACTGATCGACGTACAGCCACGACGCATAGTACACCAGACGCTGAGACATTCCCGCCGGCAGAGATGTTTGCATCTCGATGTTCAGCAGCCGA
Organism: Planctomycetota bacterium; assembly: GCA_031372385.1. Lineage (GTDB taxonomy): Bacteria > Planctomycetota > Planctomycetia > Planctomycetales > Planctomycetaceae > Schlesneria. Next base: position 10,623 of record JANMLE010001672.1, read on the forward strand.
CCGTGTTCGTCGGTCGCAAGGATGTCCAGCACCGACATTTTGTCATCATCAGTGACCTTGCCGAGGAACGGGTTCAGGATCTCCACCCGCGTGATTTTCGGCTGACCGTCGAGAATGGCGTTGAGAAAATGGATTGTCACGCCGGAATGCGAGGGACTCCCCAGCATCAGCTTGAATGCGAAATCGACCGTGGGACTGATGCCAATGACCATGAACCTGCCACCACTCCGTTTCACCACCACTCCGAGCCATGACTCGAAATTTCGCAAAGTCTACTCGCGCGGACGAAGCGTCAGCAAGATTCCGGCACCCAACGCCGTCGCCGATGGGACTCGGCACATTCACACATCCCGATGCCCCAGATGGCCGACGAATTCAGGTGGGTTGGGCTGGAGTCTGAAGAGCCGGGGGACTGACTCCACGGCGTTCAGAAAGGCCGACAATAGGCGAAGGATTCGTCACTCTTCGTCTTCGAGTTCCGCCTGCAGGTGGCACCAGCGGTCTTCGGCTTCGGCGAGTTGGGTGGTGAGGGATTCGACTTCGTTGTGCAGACGGAGTGCCTCGGCCGCGTCGGATGTCACCAGTAGATCGGCGCTCGACTTTTTCTTCTGGTCGTCGAGCCGCGCGATCGTCTTTTCGATCGCGCTGATTTCCTTGCGGACTGCGCGTTCATCGCGGCGTGGCGCGCGGACGACGGCAGCGACCGGTTTCGGCGTCGAGGCCGGCTTCGGTGTCGACGGGGGAGCCTTGCTCATCTGGGTGGCCAGCAGGCGTTCGCCGTCGTCGATCTCCTTGTTGACCGCGTACAGGTACGCATCGTAGCCGCCGCCGTAGTTGGTCACTTTGCCGTCGCGGACCTCGATCACGCAGGTCGCCACGCGCTTCATGAAGTGCCGGTCGTGTGTGGTGAAGATCACCGTCCCCTTGTAATCGATCAGCGCCTGGGCGAGCGCTTCGACCGTGTCGACGTCGAGATGGTTGCCGGGTTCGTCGAGGACCAGGACGTTGTGCTGGCTGAGCAGCAGTCCGGCCAGGCAGAGCCGCGCGCGTTCGCCCCCCGACAGCACGGGGATCGGCTTGTTGACCGCTTCACCGCGGAACAGCATCGCGCCGGCGATGTCGAGGATTGTCTGCGTCCGCGTCATCCGGGCGGCGGTGCTCTCCAGATATTGCAGCACAGTCTGCTTCTCGGGCAGGCTGGTGTAGACGTGCTGCGCGTACGTCCCGATGTCGCAGCCAAAGCCCCATTTCGTTTCTCCGGCGAGCGGCTTCAGGGAATCGACCACGCTGCGCAGGAAGGTCGTTTTTCCCTGTCCGTTGTCACCGACGATCGCCGCGCGCGAACCGTGATCGATCTCCAGCGTGATGCCGTCGGCCACGCGGCGGTCGGGATAGCCGATCGCCAGATCGCGGCAGCGGAACGCCGCGCCGTTGCGGGGTTCGACGATCGGCGCGCGGATGCAGGCGGTCGGCTCATCGGCGGCGACGTCGGCCAATTCCAGCCGTTCGAGTTGCTTGGACTTTGACCGGGCCTGCGTCGCGGTGCTGGCCCGCGCCTTGTTCTTAGCGATGAAGACTTCCAGATCGCGGCGTTTCGCCTGGATCGCGGCGTTCGAACGGATCACGTGTTCCTGCTGCCCCTGCTGATAGTTCAGGTAGGCATCGATCTTGCCGGGATACATCGTCAGCTTGCCGCGCGTCAAGTCGAGCGTGTGGCTGCAGGTCGCTCCCAGGAACGCGCGGTCGTGTGAGACGATCAGACACGCCTTCTGGAAGTTCCGCAGAAAATGTTCGAGCAGGATCTGGGTTCGCAGGTCGAGGAAGTTCGTCGGTTCATCGAGCATCAGCAGGTTGGGTTCGTGCAGCAGCAGCGCCGCCAGCTTGACGCGCGTCTGCCAGCCGCCGGACAGTTTCGAGATCGGCCCGTCGAGGTACTCCCCCTTCAGCTCGAACTGGCCGGCCACTTCGCCGCACTTCCATTCCGGCTGGCCGCTGTCGCGGATCAGGAAGTCGTGCGCGGACTCGCCGGACACGAACGGGTCGTGCTGCCGGAGGTAACCGATTTGCAGATTGGGATGCCGGATGACATCGCCGCTGTCGAGTTCCTCGTCGCCGAGCAAGACTCGCAGCAGCGTACTCTTGCCCGCCCCATTGCGACCGATGAAGCCAACCTTCACATCATCGGCCAACGTCGCCTCGGCCCCATCCAACAACACCTGCTCGCCATAACTCTTGTGAGCATTCCGAATCTGCAACAGCACAGCCATCAGCCGCAATCCCTCCCAAAGAATGATCCAACGCGGCGGCATTGTAGCGAGTCGGGGCGAGCGTGTCCCCGGAGGCGGC
>JANMLE010001708.1:0-2383 GCA_031372385.1 Planctomycetota bacterium
CCTGACATCAATGCCGCAATACCGGCGAACACGATCACGACCAGCACCGCGCCCGTCAGGACGATGTGCCGCCCCGAGCGGTACGCCAGAACGAACAGGGAGATCACGCCGAGCGTCACGACCACCGCGAAGATCTGCCAGCCCAACTCCGCCAGCGTCGGGATGCGCACCCCCGTGTTCAGCCGGCCGAGCAGACTGGTTTCATCCAGCTTCTGTTCCGGCTCAAGCGGCCCGCTGCTGCCGACGAAGAGCGTCTTCGGCGGGTAGTACAACTGCCAGCGTTGATCGAGCACATCGACCGGCTGCGACGTCCCCTGGCCGGTCTGGACTGACAGTTCCGGCGGCGGCTGTTCGAACGTGCCATACCGCGTGAGCGCGCCGACTTCCGAGCGGTAGAACAACTGCAACTGGCGCGCGTGCCCCACATGCGGTCCGCCCGGCGATGCCATGGGCGCGACCGCGCTGGCGTTGAGTGGAATCAGATAGATGTCCCCGTGTCGCCGCACCTCGACCGGCTGTCCGTCGACCAGAGTCGCCCACAGCACCGTGTCGCGCGGCAGCGTGACGCGCAGTCCCTGCACACCGACCGCCGTCAACTGGAAGTTCGCCCGGTGCTGCAATTCACCGGTCCGTCCCAGCACACTCGTCACATTGAGCATCGGGCAGACGGCCGTCGGAACCGCCAGCTTGTCGAAGCGCTCCTCGCTCAAAGTCACCTTCGCCCCCGCAGTCACGTTTTGATAGACGGCGACGATCCGTTCCTTCGGTGTGTAGAACACGTTCGGCAGGTCGAGCGGATCGACTTCGGCCAGCGGTGTTCCGTCGGCGGACTTGGCATCTATCGTCAGCCGCTGCTCACCACCCGCCTCGACGGCTTGAAACCCGTTCTGGCGTTCCGCGTCGATGAACCTCGCCTGGGGAACCGCGAATTCTTTCGCCGCGCCGCGCGGCAGTTCGATGTCACAGAACAGCGGCAGCACGCCGCGAACACGCTGGTCAAACTGCAGCGTCCAAGTCCGCTCGCCGTTCAGCGCGGCGCCGGGTTTCTGTTCGACAATCTGACGTCCGGGACTCTGGAACCGCAGGGCCGTTCCCGCCGATTCCGGCAACACGACCTTGAGCGTCCGCACACCGCCCCCCTGCACCTCGACGATCGCCTGCACGAAGGCGTGCATCGTCTGCGGATCGAGCCGGCTGACAGTGATCGTCTGCACCGAGATCCGCGACGGCTTGCGGGTCACCTTCAGCTTGCCGCCGTACCGCGTGTCCTGCGATTGAAACCGCAGCCGCTCGAAGTCGGCCTTGAGTGGAACCGTGTCGAGACCGCTCAGATCGACGGCCGCCAGATCCAGATCGTCGTCGCCGCGCACGACGAACGTTCCCTCGCTCAGATTCGACTGCGGCAGGAACAATTCGGGCAACGCCACCGTGATCGGATCGGCTTCGACGGGCCAACCCTCGACCTCGCGCCGCAAGGACAACTGCACGGTCCCGCTGGCTTCGGCCGCCAGCGGCGGCGCGAGCAGGATGCGCAACTGATTGACGCCCGGTTCCTGTGGCAACACCTGCCACTTGAGCGCCGCGCCATCGCGTTGGGCACTCAGGACCGTCCAATCCGCGGGCAAACGGATATCGAGTTCGAACAGCGGTGCGAACTGTGTCTTCACCGTCACCAGCGCCTGCAAATCCAAACCCGTCGCGTTGACATCGAGCACCGCGGCCACCGCCGTCTGCACTTCACGCTGCTTGGGCTGAGTGGTCAGACGGAGGATGAAGTCGGGCTTCCAGACGTCGAACCGCAGGAACTCGGTCGCGTTCATCTTGGACATTTCATCGGGCATGTCGGCCGTTGGCTTCGTACCCTGCGTCGCCCGGCGCACCCCTTCGGTCTCCTCGACCCGCAAGCGCACTCCGGCCGGATGCTGCACGACGACCTGGCCGATGTGCGACGTGACGTTGGCGATGGTCAATGGGGGAACGGCCCACGGCTTCCCGGTCTCGACCGCCATCACTCCTTTGAACGAGATCTTGCGCGAGCCGTCGAACGCCTGGCCGAATGTCAGCGAGATCACCGTCCGCTGTTTGTCGTTCGGATCGTCGTTCAAGTCCCAGGCTTCCAAACCGGTGGCTTCGACATCCGCAATTTCCAACGTGCCGGGCACGGACAGTGTCAGCCGGTCGATCGGCTTGCCGAAGACTTGCAGGGTCGTCAGCGCATGCCAAGTGACTTCGCCCGGTGCGACATGCAGGCCATAGCCGGTCGTGGCGAACGTCAGCGCGTCGGCCGCGTTCTCGGCGGCCCGGTCGGTGATGCGCAGTTGGATTCCCGGTGCGCCGCCGATGGCGATCTTGTAGTCGGCCGCCTGTTCCAACGGCGCCGGAC
>JANMLE010001713.1:0-5014 GCA_031372385.1 Planctomycetota bacterium
CGAGCATTCAAGATCTGCCGCACGCGGGGAGCAGTGAGACGTTTTCGTTTAACCGCGTGGGCATCGCCCCGCGTGTTTTGAGCGTGAATCACGGCTTGGTTCAACTTGGGTAGCAACTCCGAAGCAGCCCCCTCACCCTAACCCTCTCCCCCACAAAGCTGTGGGAGAGGGGTTAAGAGAAGACACCTGCTACCCGTTGCGACCCCGACTTGAACCAGGCGTGAATCACCGCTTACGCGCGGGGCGATGCCCACGCGGTTAAACGACTCACCTTCGGCCGCGTGAGGTATAAACGTCTCACTTCCGACCGCGCGGGGTTATCGATTTCGAGGCCCCGAGCGACGAACTCGGTCGGCTGAATTTTGGTGGTGCGTTACTCCCCAGCCACTGCCGTAGCGGGTATGCTTCGCCCCCCGGCACGCGGATTCCTTGGGCCAGCCAATTGGAATCGCGCTCCGCCACAATGGACTGTTGAGTGAATGACGTCTTGTGATCGTCGTGTTTCACGGACCCGAGCAATTCAACGGCGAATTGGAATCGGCGATGGAGCCCTTTCCGCCGTTTGTCCCCCTCACGAAAGTGTTCCATGTTCAAAACACCCCCGCGAAGACTCGCCCTGTTGATGTTCGGCTTGATGCTGTCCGGTTGCGGGCAATCTCCGCCGCCCAAACCGCCCGTCACTCCCGCGCCCCAAGTCAAGGTGACGCCCGCTCCGGCCGAATCCAGTGCCGGGAACAAGCTGACTCCAACCACGGCCACGGGGGATTCGGGAAGAAACCCGGCGGCACCGAAGGCGGACGCGGTCAAGCTTGCCGACGCCGCGTACCTGGGTGACGACGTCGTCGGCCTGGTCGTCGTTCATCCGCGGCGATTGACCGAATCGTTTTTGTACCCGATGGCCAAAGACGCCGGCCTGTTGCAAAGCCTGGAATCGGAACTCCCCATCGGCGACATCAAGTTCGAAGAGATCGAGCGGGTGACGGTGGTGATCGACCAGCCCTTGGTGAATGCCGTCGCCGGGAGCGCGGGGTTGGAGGTGCCGGGGAGCGAGCCGGACTCCAGCGTCGTCAACGCGATGCAGGCGAAGAACAACCTGAAGCAATTGGGACTGGCCTTCCACCTTTACCACGACATCCACGGGAAATTCCCGCGGGCCGATGGCGATGGTGAAGGAAAACAAACCGGCTTGAGCTGGCGGGTCCACCTGTTGCCGCTGCTGGAACAGGAAGACTTGTTCGAGCAGTTTCATCTCGACGAGGCATGGGACAGCGACCACAACAAGACGCTGATCGAGAAGATGCCCGCCGTCTTCAAAACAGCGGGAGTCAAGGACGCGGGAAAGACCGCCCTCCATGTCTTCACGGGAAAAGACACGCTGTTTGACGGGGACAAGGGAGCGTCGATTAGCGCTGTGTTGGATGGAACGTCGAACACCATTCTGGCTGTCTCCGCGGGGGCCGATGCGGCCGACGTCTGGACGAAGCCCGGCGGTCTGGCATTCGATGCCAAGGCCCCGAAGAAGGCGATCGGGACCATCACCGAAAAATCGTTCCACGCGCTGCTCGCCGACGGTTCGGTGCGCTCGCTGCGCTCCAGTGCGGGAGATGAATTGCTGTCGCCGCTGATTCAGATCAACGACGGACAAGTCATCACCGATGACGCGTTCGGTCCCGACAACGCCGCCCCGCGCGACGTTCCGACGTTGATCGTCACGATGGTGAAACCGGTTGACCGCGCCGAAGTCGCCGGCAAGCTGTTGTTCGAGGCCGAGAAAGAGTGGTTCGAAGAACAGGAACTTCAGAAGGACAACGGCTCGGCGGTTTGGTTGCCCGACGAGAACACCTTTGTTTTCGGGCCGATCGCCGCCGTCAAGAAGATGATCACGACAAAGAAGTCGGGCAAGGGGGGCAATCCCGCGGTCCTGACTCACATTGATGCGGCGGCCGATCTGGCATTCGCCTTCAACGTCAAATCACAGGCGGGACTGGTTCAGCAGGCCGTCGAGGCGAACCCGATTCCGGGAATCGGAATGGCTCAGCAAATCAACTCGGTGGCGTTGCATGTGAGCGTCACGGGCAAGCCGGGTGCGAAGCTGTTGGAATTCGTCGCCAACACCGCCGATGAGGACTCGGCCAGAATGATCTCGACTCTTGCTCAAGGTTTTCTGGCACAGGGCAAGCAGCAGTTCAAGCAGGCACCGTTGCCGCCCGTGGACTCCGATGGCGAAAAGGCCGCGGTAAAGATGGCGCAGGCCGTTGTGGAATCCGCGTCCCTCAACCAATCGGGTTCGCGGATCGAGTTCTCGGTCACGATCCCCGAGGGCTTTGACAAGCTGCCGGAGTTGCTCAAGCCCGCTTTGGAGAAGGCGCGTGCCGCCGCAGACGCCGCGAAGAAGAGGAATGTTCTGAAGCAGGTGGGGTTGGCGTTTCACAACTATGAAAGCACGTTCAGAACGTTGCCCGGTGCGGGGCGACCGGCCGAAGGAAAGGTGGGATTGAGCTGGCGGGTTCATCTGTTGCCGTATCTCGACCAGGCACCGATGTACAACCAATTCAAGCGGGATGAACCGTGGGACAGCGAGCACAACAAGCAGTTCATCGACAAGATGCCCGAGATCTTCAAGACCGACGGCGTGACCGAACCGGGCAAGACGTCGCTGCATGTCTTCACCGGACCGGGAGCCCCGTTCGCCGACGATCAAGCGCCGGGGTTCGGCAAGATCACCGACGGAACGTCCAACACGATTCTGGTGGTCGAAGCGGGGGCCGATACCGCGGAGATCTGGACCAAGCCGGGTGGCCTCGACTTCGATCCGAAGGATCCGATCAAGGCGCTGGGAAAACTGGCGGAAGAGACGATCCGCGTCTTGTTCTGCGACGGTTCAGTCCGGCAGATCAAGAAAACGATCGACCCGGAAACGCTGCGCCGGCTGATCCAGTCGGCCGACGGCGAGCCTGTTGGTGATTTCTAATTCCTGACGCCGCAAATGGAGGATGGGCACTCTTGCCCGTCCTCTTCTCTCCGTCGACTCCAATCGCAAACCCCCGTCGCACCGCGACGGGGGTTTGCTTCATTTCAGTGGGAAGTAGTCCACCGATGTCATCGCTGGCTGCTATCGAAGCCGGGCAGACGAGTCTGCCCATCGAAGCCCGCCCACAGTCAGCGGCGTTGGGCGAGCGGCAGGAATACGCATACAAGCACGCAGCGCAAGCAAGTGAGTTCTCGGACACACTCGTTTGCGCTGCGTGCTTGTCTGTGCGTAAGATTTCGACTGCGACCGACCGTGTCACGGCGTCTTTTCGACGATCTTGATCTGCCCCGGTTCCGTGATCGCGATGCGCGGCTTCTTCTCGAACAGGATCACCGTGCCGGTGACTTGGATGGTCTTCAGTTTGAAGTGCGCGGCCGGATCTTCGACGCCCGCCTTCTTGAACTTTTCCTTCACATCCTTCGAGAGGAAGATCGTGAAGTTGGCGTCGAGTTTGAAGTCTTCTTCCGAATTCAGATACGTGTTCTCCCGGCCCCCCGTCGATTTGACCCGCATCTCCACGGTCACTTTTTCTTTCAGCTTTTTCGCCGCTTCGGCGGGAGTGATCGGCTTGAGAGGTGGCTCGTCGGCCATCACCAGGACCGGAACAAGCAACAGGCAGACCAGGACGGAATGCAGACGCATGAGAATCTCCCGCAGTTGACGAGGCATGAAGTCCGGACAGAACGATACAAAAGTGCGATCCCGTCCGACAGTCGCGGCGACGCCGGATGCCAGACCGCGAGCAACCCATAATTCACGCGGGTGTCGATCGGACGTTTAACCCCAACGCCATCGGCGTGGGCGCGAGTGTGGATGCAGCGTTCACCGTCGCGCATGCCGATGGCGTAGCGGTTAAACGAAACCTCTGACCCGTGGCTGTGTGAGGTATATCCCACACCGGTTCTTTCCGCTGGCAATATCAGTGAATTCGGATACGATCTGCGGTCGATCTGAATGTCGGGCGTTGAATCTCTTCGATCGGAAGGCGCGATCCATGCTGACACTGCTTGGCCAGGCGGACGAACAACGGTTTTGCGACGGGATGTCCCGTCGGAATTTCCTGCGGATCGGTGGACTCGGTTGGGGGGGCTTGTCGCTGGCGCAACTGCTCGCGTCCGAAGCCCGCGCCGCTTCAGGCAAGCCGCGGCCGAAGTCGGTCATCATGATTTACCTGGTCGGTGGTCCGCCGCATCAGGATCTGTTCGACTTGAAGCCGCTGGCCCCGCGCGAGATCGCCGGGCCGTGGAGGCCGATCCCGACCAATGTGTCCGGGGTCGAAATCTGCGAGCTGCTGCCGCGCATGGCCACGATGATGGACCGGTTCGTCCCCATCCGTTCATTGGTCGGAGCCCAGGCGGAACACGACGCGACGCAGTGCTTCACCGGTCGCCCTCCGCGCGGTCCCGGTGTACCGGTCAGTGGCTGGCCGCAGTTTGGTTCAACCGTGTCGAAGGTCGCCGGCCCCGTCGATCCGGCAACGCCTCCGTACGTCAGCCTGTGCTACACGTGTACGCACGGCCCGTACAACGAACCGGGCTCCGGCTTCCTCGGCGTCGGGCAGTCCGGATTTCGACCGTTGGGCCCGACACGCGATGACATGGTCCTGAATGGAGTCACACCGGAACGGTTGGGCGACCGCAAGACGCTTCTGGCCAGCGTTGACCGTTTCCGCCGGGCGGCCGATGCCAGCGGAATGATGGACGGCCTCGACGCCTTCAACCAGCAGGCGATGGATTTATTGACCTCGTCGAAGCTGGCCGCAGCGCTCGACCTGTCGAAAGAGGATCCGCGGATTGTCGAGCGTTACGGCACCGGCAATACCAAGGTCTTCATCGACGACAACGGCGCGCCGCGCGTTCCGCAGAGCCTGCTGATGGCCCGGCGCTTGGTAGAAGCGGGCGTCCGTGTCGTCACCCTCAACTACAGCAAGTGGGACTGGCACGGCGGTTCGTACAACACGATCTTCAACCGCGAGAAGGAAGA
>JANMLE010001724.1:0-1899 GCA_031372385.1 Planctomycetota bacterium
TGGCATCAGCCCCCGGACTCTTCGAGACAGGAGTCCGGGGGCTGACGCCACCCGGCTCACCAAGACTCCAACTGGAGTAACGTCTCTTCGAAGACTGCATGAGGCACAATCACCGCGGTCCCGGCGGTCTCACCACCGCGACCTGCAGATCCATCACGTTCGTGTGCGTGGGACCGGTCTTCAGCAACCCGCCCGCTGCGGCGAAGAACGTGTGGGAATCGTTGATCGACAGCGCGTCGAACGGATCGAGGTGGCGTCCCTTGGCGGCATCGCGCACGACTGCGGAGCAGGTCGCCCCCGCGGCGTCCGTCGGACCATCCTCGCCGTCCGTCCCGCCGGACAGGATCGCGATCCCTTTCAGATCTTCGTTCCACAGGCGACACAGCGCGGACAGCGCCACTTCTTGGTTGCGCCCCCCATTTCGCGGCCGTGTCGTCGGCGCGAGTTGGACGACGGGCTCGCCACCGCCGATCAGACAGACCGGTTGCGGCCCGGACGATGTTGCTGCGGTGTTTGCCATTGTCGAACGACGTGCCAGACATTGTTCCGCCAGTTCCACTCCGACGTCACGCGCGATCCCCTGTCGGCCGCTCCCCAGCGAATGAACGTCATATCCGAGCAGACGGGCTTGATCGATCGCCGCGGTCAGCGCGGTCCCGTTGTTCCCGATGATGCAGTTGCGGCAGACGACTTTTGATTCCGGGGCCGGTCTGTCAGCGGCGGCCTGGCGCTGCAACTCATTCCAGATCGACTGGGGAATGTCGGAGTCGGCATTCCGACCCGCGAGCCGTTTCAGCACCGACAGTGCCTCGGCGGCGGTTCCGTGATCGCAGACGGTCGGGCCCGAGGCAATCACATCCAGCGGATCGCCGACAACGTCGGAGATGATCAGGGCGATCATCTGCCCGGCCTGTGCCGCACGAACCAGACCGCCCCCCTTGATGCGCGACAGCCGTTTGCGAACGGCGTTCAACTCGTGGATCGTCGCGCCATTCCGGCTGAGCGTGCGCGTCATGGACTGCTTGTCGGCCAGACTGATTTCTCGAACCGGCAAGGGGAGCACGGCGCTGCCGCCACCCGACAGCAGGACGAGGCACAGATCGTCCGCGCCGAGGCCGGCAACCAATTCCAAGATCCGCTCGCTGCCGATGACTCCGGCCGCGGTCGGCTCGTTCAATCCCGCGGGCCGCGCGTCGTGCAGGTGAATCCGCCGCAACGGCATGACGCAGTCGGCGGGGACATTCACCCAGCCGCTGACCTGCGCGTCGACCAGATCCGCACCGAGCGCCTGTTCCAGTCCATGGGCCATGCCACCGCCCGCCTTGCCGGCTCCGACGACGATCAACCGGCGCAGTGACCGGACGTCGAACTCTTCACCGCAGATTCGCAGGGTCGTTCCCGCGCGCTGAACGGCGTTGCGAACGAGATGACTCGAATCGACAGCGGCCACACCGGCGCGCCAGATCCGTTCCGCATCGCGCACCGCCGCGGCAGACTCGGCGTCAGCCGGGTCAATCGGGGAATGCCCCGAAGAAGAATTGTCATCGCGATCCATGCTGGTCGTTTCCAATGCGGAAGAAATCGGCCTCGACCACGCTGATGCTACGGCAAATGACGCATCACAGAAACGTTGCCAGTCACAGGCGCGTTCAACAAGGAGGGTGCGGGAGACGTACGGGGTCGGGTGTTCGGTTTTTCGAAATTGGCGGGAGGTCAGTTGCACTTGCAATCCAAGTCCGCTTCCCGCCAATTTCGAAGAACCAGTGGGTAAGGGAGAGGCGACCCTCTCCCTCCCCGTTGTCGCGAGGGGGTTGATTCCCCCTATTTACCAGCGTGCGTCTTTCTCGCACTGGGCGGCCCCGCAGCGCGATTCGCCATGCGGCGAACCGTCGCTGACCA